>CAYGED010000331.1:0-1502 GCA_964348555.1 uncultured Coxiellaceae bacterium | reverse complement strand
GACTAAAGTCTCTTTCCGTGAAAAAATCTATTATCTAAATATAAAGTTATCACCGAAATGGATGAAGAGTTTTTTTCTCAGAAAAATGAGGGGCCACGGTCGATTAATATGAGTCATTTTCTATTTAAGAGAAAGACATGGAACCAATACCGATACGATGATAAAAATTTAGATTTGATCAACGATACCTATCTACATTTCACATTTGGTGAATTAAAAACCGATGATTTTTCCAATAATCAGCCGATTTTTACGGATGAACGAAAAAATCGATACCTTCATCATATAGAAGAAGGTCATCGTTGTTTCGGATTTAAAGACTCAGAAGAAAATGTAGCGGCTTATTTTTGGTTATCGCTCGGTGGTGGGAAAATATCACTAGCCCCAGTATTTAAAAAAACAGGATGGGTACTCTCTGATAGAGAGGCTTATATTTGGGATTGCCGTACCATTGACCAACATCAACGAAAAGGCCTGTATCGAGAAGGTCTGCGTCGCCTTGTGCAGTTTTGTCGAAAAAACAATTATCAGACAGTGATGATGAGCACAGAAGTTAACAATAAATCGTCTCACGCTGGTATTATAGCCTCTGGATTTCATTATCATGGAAAGGTTTCCTTTATATTTTTACGGTGGATAAAAATAGTATTATGTGAGGGGAAGAAGCCACACATTTCTCGGTATTATTCACCCGTGACAACATCCGTAGTTTTTCCTGAAAAAAGGGCCGCTAATGTCTAATATAAGTATTCTTATTGCTAGCTGTGATAATTATGCGGATGCTTGGGATCCTTTTTTCCATTTTTTTTTCGCCCATTGGCCGGACTGCCCCTATCCTATCTACTTACAGACAAATTTTTTAAAACCCGTTTATGAACGTGTGAACGTGATTTCGATTGGTAAAGATCAAGATTGGTCATCTAATCTGTTGAATGCGCTGAATCAAATTCATGGGGATAAGGTGCTGCTGTTACTAGAAGATTTTTGGTTATGGCAACGAGTGAGCACAGAGAGGATTAATGAATTTTCAACGGTGATGGATAAACTAAATGCCGGTTATCTTCGTCTCGTTCCAAAGCCTAGCTCGGACGAGGCTACTTCCTATTTGCCGACGATAGGGTATATTCATCCGGGTTCGAATTATCGAGTGTCTTTTCAAGCTGCTTTGTGGACGTGCGAAACGTTAAAAAAAATCTTACAACCCGGCGAAAACGCTTGGGAAGCTGAAATCAATGGATCGATACGAAGTAACCAATTGAAAGAAACTTTTTTATCACTCAGCCGGGCACCAAGAGAATCGTGGCCAATTCGCTACCTTAATGCCATCATTAAGCGTAAATGGACGCCAGAAGCAGTGGCTGTTGCAAAACGAAATAGAATTCAATTGGATTTGGAACGAAGGGCGATGTGTAATTGGTATGATCAATGGCGAAGAAAAAAACATTTTCGGAAAATCATTAATTTAATTGCTGTCTTTTTTAAAGCAATGCTAGGTAAACAAC
>CAYGED010000330.1:0-1517 GCA_964348555.1 uncultured Coxiellaceae bacterium | reverse complement strand
ACCTTGATCGGTTAGGAGTCACTGAACGTCGGGATGTCGTCGTGTTATCTTGCGAGTCAACATCATTTTCACCATCACTGTCTTCAGGCTTTTCAGACTGAAGTGGTAATTCGTCATTGCCACTCACTTCCTCGTTGAGGCTTGAGAGAACATCACTTTCTGACACGGAACCTTTGCGGCTTTGAAGAGGAGTGTCTGGCATTTTTATATCTCCTATAAACTGGGTGCATTCGGGGTGTTTTCGACTGTAAACGAAGCTTCGTTTCCGGGACTCATGGCAGCAACTAAAAATCCCATGAAAAGTTTAAGTTCCCCAGGTTTAAACGTGTAAATGATCAGGCCTTTTTCTGGATTTAACGGTGTACTGTATTCAACGCGTTTAAGTGCGTAGCCGCTGGCTAAGAACTTTGTCATCGCTCGCTCCCACTGTTCGTGGGTCGGGATGATTGGGTTCCCTTCTTTATCGGTGAGTGGCTGAGTTTTTCCTTGTTGATCGAAACTAAAAATCAGGCAGGGACTTTTCGGGTCAGCGGTTTGTTCTTTGGGTGGCCTTTCCAAGGCAAGGCTTTCGCCATCGCCGCCCCGCTCAGGAAGCTTATTGTCTGAGCTTAAGTTCGGTTTTCTTCGGAGGTCTGAATACCATTGGAAGAACTTTTTCATCATAAACCCACTCCAGTGATGATCGTAGAGGGCTATCATACTCCTAAAAGCTTAATTTAATCTTAAATTAACCTAATTGAGGTGGACGTGACTTGGCTAAATAGATAAACTAGTTTATAGACTAGTTTAATTGGAGGGTATGACCATGAGAATTATCGGGTCGTTTGAAGCAAAAACGCATTTTTCAAAGCTATTGGTGGAGGTTAGTAAGGGTGAGAAAATTCTCATCACGAAGAATGGGAAGTCGATAGCCATGCTTGTTCCTGTTGAAGTAGAGCCTGAGATTGGCGTGCAATCGGCTTTAGAGAAACTGCGTGCTTTACGCAAACAGCTGTCTTCACAAAAACTCACCGTAGACGATATTCAAGCCATGAAAGACAAAGGAAAAAAATAATGAATAGGTATGAACACGGATTTATCATCGATTGTTCGGCCGCTATGTCCCTCGTGTTTTTCGATGAGCAAAATCAAGAGGTCAAGAAAATAGAAACTCTTTTGGCCAAAACTAAGGCTCAAGTTCCCCCTATCTGGCATTACGAGGTAGCCAATGTGCTTTGCATGGCTGAGCAATCAAGGCGGATTAGCGAGGCAAATGTAGTTGAATTTAAATCAATATTAAATGCATTACCAATCGTGACGGATACGTTAGCCTTAACAAAAACAATTGATAACACTTTCCTGCTGGCTAAAGAGCATAATCTTACTATCTACGATGCGGCTTATTTAGAATTGGCCATGCGACAAGGCATGCCGCTCGCGACAGGGGATAAAAAATTAAAAACAGCTTGTAAGCGTTCAGGGGTTTTGTTGGTTTAATTTGGATCTTTCGAAGATCACTCGCCCAACCTCTCAGTCAG
>CAYGED010000329.1:0-1528 GCA_964348555.1 uncultured Coxiellaceae bacterium | reverse complement strand
AATCAACGCACTTTCAATTTTTAATTGGTTTAAAATTTCTTTTAATTCTTTTGTCTTCGGCGCCGATAATTTCAACTCATCAACCACGAAAAAACGTTCCAATCGATTTAATTCGGATAAAATAGACGCCATCGCTTTGTTATACATTTTTCGATTTACTTTTTGCGAAAAATCGCGCGGCTTAGCCGCAAACGTCACACCACCGGCTCTCCACAGTGGACTGCGTGAGCTACCTGCACGGGCTCGACCCGTTCCTTTTTGACGCCACGGTTTAATACCACCACCACGCACTTCAGCTCGTGTTTTTTGCGCTTTTGTTCCCGCTCGTCCACCCGCGAGATAAGCCGTTACAACTTGATGAACCAGCCCTTCATTAAACTGGTAAGCAAAGGTGGCTTTGGAAACTTTCATTGTTGAACTCGCTTTTTTACCTGGCGAGTGGATCGACAATTCCATCACTCACCCCCTTTCTTTTTTTGTTTAACCGAAGCACTGACAAACACCGCTCCACCTGGCGCACCCGGGATAGCACCCTTAATCAATAACACATTACGTTCCACATCCACTTTTACAATTTCTTGATTCAATGCAGTTCGGTACACATCACCCATGTGACCCGACATTCGTTTTCCTTTAAACACACGACCAGGCGTTTGATTTTGACCGGTTGAACCGGGTCGTCGATGTGAAAGGGAATTACCGTGTGTGGCGTCTTGCGTATTAAAATTGTGTCGCTTAACCGTACCCGCAAAACCTTTACCGCGCGTGAGCCCTCGGACATCAACCGGTTGACCCACTTGAAATAACCCCACCGTCAACTGGTCACCCACTTTCGCTTCGGGTAATTCGTTTTCTAATAATCGAATTTCTCGAATTTGATTTCCCGCATCCACACCCGACTTCGCAAAATGGCCAGCCATTGCTTTATTCACTTTAGAGGAAACCTTCGTACCTGAAACAACCTGCAATGCACGATAACCATCGCTGTCCACTGTTTTCAGCTGCGCCACTCGATTCGGCACGACTTCAACAACGGAAACAGGGACTGTTTCACCTAACTCAGTAAACAGTCGAGTCATCCCGCATTTTCGACCAATTAATCCAATAGGCATTGCCTACTCTCCAACAGTTTTATTCAACACTAATTTGTACGTCAACACCCGCTGCCAAATCTAATTTCATCAAGGCATCAACGGTTTTATCGGTTGGCTGTAAAATATCGACTAAACGCTTGTGCGTTCGAATCTCATACTGATCACGCGCATCTTTGTCGACATGGGGAGAAACCAACACGGTATAACGCTCAATCTTTGTTGGCAACAAAATCGGGCCTTTTATAATAGCTCCCGTTCGTCGAGCCGTCTCCACAATTTCTTTGGTCGAGCGATCGATTAGCTTGTAATCAAACGCCTTCAACCGAATTCGTATACGCTGATTGTTACTCACCTCTGCCATAATTTTTCATCCAACTCATTACTCAATAATCTTCGTGACGACGCCGGCACCCACCGTTCGTCCACCTTCTCGT
>CAYGED010000328.1:0-1548 GCA_964348555.1 uncultured Coxiellaceae bacterium | reverse complement strand
ATGTGGCGTTATTTTGATTTATTGAGTTTTAGATCAACGAATGACATGGCTGCATTACGCACAGCCATTCAGGACGGCAAAAATCCGCGTGATGTAAAATTCGAATTAGCGCAAGAGTTGGTGTCGCGTTTTCATGGAGGTAATGCGGCAAAACAAGGACAGGAAAATTTTATTGCCCGTTTTCAAAAACACGAAATGCCAGAAAATCTACCATTAGTTGAATTAAAAATAGAGAGTGCCATTGGTATCGCGCACTTATTAAAACACGTTGGATTGGTGCCCAGTACATCCGAAGCGATTCGTATGATTCAAGCAGGTGCGGTGAAAATCGATGGTGAGCGTGTTGAAGATCCGAAACGTACGATTGATTTCGATACGATTCATATTTATCAAGTCGGTAAGCGTAAATTTGCGAGAGTAAAGATCATCAGCAGTTCCCGGTGAATGTTTAGCTATTAGTCTTTATAAATGCCTTCTCGGAACAGTTTGCTTGTGCTGCAATTTGATTGAAATTTTCAGCAAAACGCTCGCGCGTATCTTGAAAAATGGTATTCAGCCCTCGTAAAATTCTTAGTGATCCGTTTCTAAATGCGATGGCATGCTGACAACTAGTAACAATTTTTTCCTTAGCGGCTTTTCCTTCCTGTAGAGACTGAGAAAGCGCGTTAAGTTTTTCTAAGCTTAGTTTTTTAAAGCACTCGCTGCGAGGCTTCGAGTTTTCCATGAGTACCGCGTCGGTTTCTTTCATGTCTTCAATGAAGATCCCACACAACTTTATGGCTTCAGCCGACACAGATCCTATCCTAATAGTTGACATTGGCAGTTCTTCTGCAACAGTGTCGTTTCGTGTCATAACGAGGTTATTTTTTTTATTTTTGTCAGGTATCTTGTATCCGACTAGCAGAAACAACGCCAAAAGAACTACCGCAATGTAGATGGGATGATCCGCTTCTTCGGCGGATTGTGATGTTCTCTTTGGTGATGTTTTTTTTGGCATACCTAACTCCAAATTTTAAATAATGTCCGATGGTAAAACAGGAGTGATTAGAAAACAACCAATAAAAAGTTAACAGAAGGTTACTAGCCAGAATAGACAATTCAGCGTAAATGTTTAGCTGCACCGAAAAATTGAATGTTGGTGCAGGCAATAGAGATCTCCGGACGGCTATTCTGGGAATTGCCCTAATATTGATCAGTGCTTTCGCAGTACTTTCAATTTGCGCACTCCGGGCTGATTATCAACGCCGGCAGCGAGAAGCAGTTGGTCTCTGGGGTGCTTCTGCTCCTCATGCTAACCCAAGCCAAGTTTCAAGTGCATTAACCGCAGCCAATACTCTAGCGTGCTTATGAAAAAGAGGTGTTTTATGCATACAGTGACCGTTTCTCCTAAGTTTCAGATCGTCATCCCTAAAAGCATTCGCGAAACTTTGCATTGAATGCCCGGCGAACAGTCAGTATTCGTTAAACCTGTGTCTCCACAGTCTACGAAGCCAGTGGAAGCGAGAGCGCGAGCGACCGCGCAGCATGAATGGCACGGTGTTTGGAAAG
>CAYGED010000327.1:0-1552 GCA_964348555.1 uncultured Coxiellaceae bacterium | reverse complement strand
CTATTAAACTGATGAGCACTCACTTACCGCCGCTCACTCTTTTTTCAGAGATGCCTGATGATGATAAAGCCCATCTCATTTTAAAAACGGATGGTAAACTCGTTTCCTTTCATATCAATCATCACTGCCTATGGACTTTTCATCCCTCTCATAGACGAGGCCAACACCATTACGCCAACCAGCTCGCTGCCCTGGGGATTCTCTACGCGCTCGGACTTGATCCACAACTTGCTTGCCCCCATCTATCCACTTTTAAGGGGCTGCACCACCGCATTGAATATGTGCCTAGCACAGACCATCTGACCTGGATTAATGATTCCAAAAGTACAACCACTACCGCAACCATTGCAGCACTCTCATCCGTAGCTGAAGAAAATCCTGACACACCGATACTATTAATTCTAGGAGGTGTGTTTAAGGAATATGATCTCACAGAGCTCGTTCACGCTATCCAAAATACACCGATACGCGCCATTGTAACTTACGGACGTGACCGACTTATTTTTACACAAGCCCTTTCACCAATTTGTCTTGTTAAAACAAGCGAAACCCTGGAAGAAGCCGTAACTTTATGCCGGCAAATTGCTCTAGCCCACGATATTATCTTATTATCACCCGCCTGCGCGAGTCTAGATCAATTCACCAATTTTGAAGCACGTGGCACCATTTTCAAGGCACTAGTACCTCAAGAATCGCCAGCCATTCCCACCTAAAAAATTATGAGGGTTAATTTTCGGTATGCATGACCAAGACGTCACAGCTTGCGCCGTGCACGATGGCACTCGCGCTGGACCCTAACAACCGAGCCAGACCTCCATGACCGTGTCGCCCCACCATAATTAAATCAATATTCAATTCCTTGGATATTTCGATGAGTTCTGCTTTCACAGAGCCGGATCCAATTTTTAAACAAGCATCCGGGATATTAAAACGACGTCCCATTTTTTTGAGTTCTGCTTCTGCATTCTCAATCAGTGCTGTCTCAAATTCAGCCACATAAGGATAACCGTGGTAATACATAGGTTCAATCACATGACATAAATGCAATGTGGCCCCCCAACTGGCTGCTAATTGAACAGCTTTTCCCACTGTTTGAGCACTTGCTTCACTCAAATCAACGGCTACTAAAACATTCTTATAACCCGACATCCCACTCTCCTCGATGACTATACGACTCACTCGCATCTATCTAAAGGCACCAGTTTCCAGTCTACTCGATTGCACTATAAGCACGCAATCTTTTGACTTTCTTTTTTGACGGATCTTCGCTTACGGCGGATATCAGGATTTCAGATATACCAGATGAATTATTACATTAAAATAATTGAATTCCATTCTGGACGAATATATAATCCACTTTGGACGATATTAAAATCCATTTTGGACGACAAGAGATGGCGACGGACATACATCACACCAATTTTTTAAGGCATTTAAAAACTAAAATAGAGGCGGCGTTGTCAGATACACCCGTTGTTCTAATTAATGGCCCAAGACAATCCGGTAAAACAACCTTAGTGAGACAGTGCGAGCCAACCTTGCCCTACTATAC
>CAYGED010000326.1:0-1564 GCA_964348555.1 uncultured Coxiellaceae bacterium | reverse complement strand
GCTTACTTTTTATAAGGATAATTTTGCGGTATAATTTCAATTCAATTTAGGATGCACCCCAGTCGGGTGAAAAAGAGCCAATCGGAACTGCGCTCATGTCAATGGGAAACGACGAAAACAGAGGGATCCTCAAAGTTTACTGGGAGGATATTCGCGACCGCGTTGCAAAAGTTGAACCGGATGTCGTGCCTATTATCGACGAACTCAGCCCCGATCAATCCTATCCACTCTATATCACCTATTACCCTTACGGAACGCTGATCGGCGATACCAAACATTTATTTTTACCCAACACCGAGGGTGAACTGCACTGTTTATCCGACAGCAGCACCGCCAAAGATGTTCAAAACGATCTGGTGTACGGAAAAGACAGCTCACCTCTCGGCATGGTGCTCGATAAAAATGTCGAAGTTTTCATCGACCTTAAATCCGAAAATATCACGATGCCCTGGCTGATTTACAAACCGGGTACTTTCTTTCCGTTTGGACGCATCCTGAATATTAAAAACAACCGTATTTACGCACCGAATGGCATTTTAACCGCAACCGCGGGAGCGCGCTCCGTCTTCATGTTACCCAATATCGGTTGCCGAACCCACCACGCCAATCTACAACGCGATTTTAATATCAAATCACCCGCGCCTCAATCTTTGTACGAGCACTGGCATTTATTCAAAGAACTCATCAATAGCAAAGCGGTGGTATCGGATTGGAAAGCTTGCATTTTATATTTTTCCGAAAAATGGGTCACCCAACTGCACAACGATAACGCGTGGCTTCGTTTCAAAACTTATTTACACGAGCTCGCTTGGCAAGATTGCGCCTATCACCGAAACCGATTTTACTATGACATCACCTTTGCCGTGATTCAAAATAAACGGAATTTAAGGCCAAATCCATACCTGGCTGACACAGCACGACACCTCTTCACGATTGCGCTGGGCGATGCCATCAGTTATACGCCCGCAGAAAATTCAGATGCATTACCCATGGACATTTTGCAACAAGCCTTTGTAGAATCTTACGGATTAAAAAAATATTACCCGAGCATTATGCAGCCGACCAAATTCAATTTTGAAAAAGATCAACATCCCGTTTACTATTCTTTGCAACACCCTTGCAACGATATTTTCTCTCCCAAATCAAGAAAAGTATCCAGCACGCTTTTTGATATACACGAACTCGAACACATCATGCGTATTTTTATCGATGAATTGGGAAAAGAAGGGTCGATGTGCTCCGACACGACACTCAATCAAATCATACACACAATCGAGTTTAATTATTATCACAACAAACCCGACCGTCATCGTATCGTCCAATCGTCTCTGAAAATCCCTGAGCATGACACACGCTTTGAAACGATAAATGAACAATACAAATTAAGCGGCGCAGAATTTTCGGCCGATGCGAAATTTGTTCGAGGCTGCGTTAGCCTATCCGTAAAACGCTAAGTTTGACCCTGATTTTCAGCAAAACGATAAAACAAAAAACAAACCAGAAAACAAATCAAGCCGATCACTCCTGATAAATACCACAGTAAATTACCATCATGATGATAAAC
>CAYGED010000325.1:1142-1569 GCA_964348555.1 uncultured Coxiellaceae bacterium | reverse complement strand
ATACACCAATTACTAACAAAACATATAAAGCAGCAAAGAAGGCTGTTGATGCGGCTTTAACAGGAGCAAAGTATGTACTAGGCGGAGAAAGAATGGTATATGCTCTTTGTCGCCCTCCTGGTCATCATGCTGAATATAAAACCATGGGCGGCTACTCCTGACTTTCTCATTTAACGTGTTTTAGCCTATTCATAGCTTCATGCATCTTGTTTTCAGGACACTAATAGCTACAATAGTGGCATGAGTTTTATTCGAAAAGTAAAAACTGCTAGCGGTGCGACTGCAGTTCAGATCGCCCATAAAAAATATGGCCAGATTGTCAAGCTAGAGCATATTGGCAGCGCTCATTCGGATGAAGACCTTGATACGTTACTTGCTGTAGCTAAACAGCGTCCCGCCCGTCGCTTCCAGATTGCCCAGTGACGGC
>CAYGED010000325.1:0-1132 GCA_964348555.1 uncultured Coxiellaceae bacterium | reverse complement strand
GCGTCTACTTGGTGATCAGCGTTCGTTATTTGAGGAAAATTTCTCCCCCTTAAAGATTAGTCTCAAAAAATCAGTTTCACAATTGTTATTGGAAATTTTAACTGAACAATACAACCGTCTCGGATTTAATAAATTGGGAGATGATATTTTTTCCTACCTAAGTATTGCCCGTATCGTTGAGCCAACTTCAAAACTTGATAGTCTTAGGGTTCTTGGTGAACTTGGTTTAACCGGGATTGACAGAAACAAACTATACCGTTGCCTTAGTCAGATTATTGCCAAAGATTATCGAAAGACCATTACCGAACACTGCTTTGCCTATGCAGCTCAAGGGGTTAGTCTCGTTTTATACGATGCGACTACCTTGTATTTTGAGGCGCAGCAAGAGGATAGTTTTCGGAAACCGGGGATGAGTAAGGAACGAAGACTTGAGCCTCAGATTATCGTAGGTCTATTGGTCGATCAGTCCGGGTTCCCCTTGGGCCTGCATAGCTTTGAAGGCAATACCGCTGAAACAAATACCATCTTACCGGTCATGGAGGCATTTAAGCAGCAACATAAGCTCTCGGATATTACGGTTGTTGCTGATGCCGGTATGCTAAGTCACAAAAATCTGGATGCATTAACCATTGCCGGATATACATATATTGTCGGCAGCAGGTTGCATAAAATCCCCTATGATGTTGCTGGGTACAAAAAATCTGGAAAGTTGGCGGACAAACAGATCATCACGACAGAACTGACCGAAGGACAGAGGATTATCTATCAGTACCGGGAAAAACGGGCGGCACTGGATCTACGAAACATTGAGAAACAAGTTGCCAAGGCTGAAAAAATTATTAATGGCACTATTGTTAACAGGAAAGCCAAATTCTTAAACATCAAAATGAAAGAAAAGAAGCTGAATCAGACTCTCATTGATAAAGCCAAAATGTTAGCAGGTATTAAAGGCTACGTCACAAATCTCGCTGTTCCGGATGAACAAGTCATCTCTTTCTACCACCAGTTGTGGCACGTTGAGCAATCATTCCGTATGAGTAAATCCGATCTAAAAGCACGACCGATTTTCCATCATAAACGTGACTCAATTGAGGCTCATCTCACAATTGTACTTGCAGCGCTTGCCATAGGA
>CAYGED010000324.1:831-1572 GCA_964348555.1 uncultured Coxiellaceae bacterium | reverse complement strand
TTGGAATGGCGTGTATCGGTAATGCGTGATGATGCTGGTCTTCCAATTTGATGATTGATAATTGAAAAAAGCTCGCACAGTGTTGCGCGAGCTTTTCAGGATCGAGTAGTTGATACTGCAAAAGATATTGAAATAACGTTTGTTTATTTTGCAGCGCTTGTTGTTGAGATGCTGCAATCACCTCTGCCGACAAGATTTTTTTCTGCGTTAGCAAACGCGTTAAATTATCGTCTTGTGTGATGCTCACGATGCACTCGCATACCCATTCGTTACACCTTGTCCACTGGCTGCCCAGGTCAGTGTGTCGTTGGTTACGGTTGGCGTCAGAATATAAGTATCAGCGGCTTGAATACCGTATTTTTCTTTCGGTGTGACGGTGATAACACCTTGAGCTGCCACATCAATGCTGTCGATTAAGTCTGGCCCTTTTCCAGCAGCAATGGCTGGGGGCACATCATTTTGTCCAGCAGTGCAATTATCGAGTGTCCCTGACATTTGAAAGCATTCTTGTACGCCAAGTTTGTAAGGCTCAGTTGCTTGCACGATTTCCGCGAAATGCGCACGCCGCGTATAATTTTGATATGACGGTATTGCAATCGCCACTAAAATACCAATGATCGCAATCACGATCATCAATTCAATGAGTGTAAAACCACTTGTTTTACAGTGTTTTTGCATGAAGAACCCCCTTTTATTTTTTGTGATGCGTTATTATGGGGGTTTCAATTGAATTCTCAATAC
>CAYGED010000324.1:0-821 GCA_964348555.1 uncultured Coxiellaceae bacterium | reverse complement strand
TGGCGCCCGGCCCGGTTGCGAGCGAATTGTTCGATCATGGCCATCCCCTTGGCATCCCCCAGAAAACCCGCTACTCTGTTTCGCAAAAAAGGAGCACTGTCCATGTTTCACGATATCCAGCTCAAAATTCTCGATGAACGTTTGGGAAAATCAGTACCATTACCAGAATATGCAACGCCAGGGTCTGCGGGTTTAGATTTGCGCGCGTGTTTGGATGAGCCAAAAACCATTCTGCCGGGCGAGACAGTTCTCGTTAATACGGGTTTGGCGATTTACATTCATAATCCCGCGATGGCGGCAACGATTTTGCCGCGCTCAGGGCTGGGTCATAAGCATGGTATTGTGCTTGGCAATTTAGTGGGATTGATTGACTCGGATTATCAAGGGCCGCTTATGATTTCATGTTGGAATCGTGGTGCTCAACCTTATACAATTCAGCCAGGTGAACGCATTGCGCAATTAATTATTGTGCCGGTATTGAAAGCGCGTTTTCAATTGGTTGATGAATTTGAAACCACGGAACGTGGTGAGGGTGGTTTTGGTAGCTCGGGAAAACAATAATGGAAACGATCATGACGCCCTATTCAATACCAACAGAATTACCACTCGATATTTTCCGCACCTACGATATTCGCGGCGAAGTGAGTGAACATTCGTTAAATGACAATGTTGCTTACGCGATTGGATTGGCGATTGGTACGGAGGCATTATTGGTTCGGCAAACTGAAATTGCCGTTGCTTGCGATGCGCGCATAACAGGTGAATCGCTCAAAAAAGCTTTAATAACAGGTATTATTGAAACTGGTTGTAATGTGGTGGAT
>CAYGED010000323.1:0-1575 GCA_964348555.1 uncultured Coxiellaceae bacterium | reverse complement strand
TATTGATGCAGCGCGAAAGGGATAATGAATAGAAAGCCGCTCGAAAAGGGCGGTTTTTTGATTGACAGAAGCCCAAAAAGTGATAGAGTTTAAGCAGTAAAGCGACCACGGCTTTCAGTGGTGGTACAACTTTTGCAGAGGGCAAAAAAATGACAAGTTCTTTTACTTTCCCGGAAGCGCGTAAGAACATGGATGCGTTGCGCGCTAATCCCTATCCGGGACGGGGCATCGTGATGGGCGTCAGTGAAGGCGGCTATCGTGTGGTACAGGTGTACTGGCTGATGGGGCGGAGCTCCAATAGCCGTAACCGTGTGTTGACGATCGATAATGGCCGGGTGTTCACAGAAGCGGCTGATCCGGCAAAGGTGCAGGATCCCAGCCTGATCATTTACACCGCCATGCGTGATGACAAAGTGGGTTTCGTCGTCAGCAACGGCGTTCAAACCGACGGCGTGTTTGACAAGCTGTTCTCTGAAAAGGCATTCAAGACTGGGATGCGCGAAACCTACAGCTACGAACCCGACGAGCCGAACTTCACCGCGCGCATCACTGGTGTCTATGTCAGGCATTGGAGCACGGAGTTGAGCCGTCCCTTGCTGTGTCTGCACATGATCCGCAGGTTTTCCAATGACAATACCGCGCCCGTGTACTCATTCCACGCCTACGAAGGACTCTTGGGCGGGGTTGGGTACATGGTCACTACGTACGCGGGCGACGGTAACCCACTACCGGTGTTTAAGGGCGGACCGTTGGTTGTGGCAATTCCGGGAAGCATCGATGACGTGGCCAACACTTACTGGTCGCTACTCAACGAAGAAAACCGAATCGCCCTGGCGGTGAAATTCATTGACATCCAAACTGGCAGTTCAGCGGTGAAGGTGATCAATAAATTTTCCAAGACCCCCTAAAGATCACTCGCAGTCATGCCGCTGACGTCTTGCCCAAAGATGTCAGCGGTTTTTTATTTTTTTCGGAAATGTTAGTATTAAGTAATCTTATACGAGGTATAATTCAGGAAAAATAAATTTATGAGCGAAGAATTTGAATCACAATCAAAGCGTGAGGAGCGGGAAGATAAGCAAGTAGGAGAAATAGTGAACTTTATAGTGAAGAATGATTTGTCGGGCACAGAAATTGAAAGTGCTTATTTAATTGCCATGGACATTGGGCTTGGCAATCCCGATGTGGAAGACGTAGTAAATCCTCCCCGGAAAGAAGTGTATTTGTTGGCTGCGAAAATGAAGCAGCTCATGAATGAAGGGTTGGTAGTAAATAGAATTACAGAGTTGATAGATTCAGAAAAAAAATACGAGAAAGATATAAGCGAGGCAGTCCATAATTATAATGCTAGGGTTGATGGTTCGAATTTCACTGTCCCGGAAAAAAAATGCTCAAGTCTATTGTTGAAGAGTTGCGAAAAGGAGAGTTGGAGCTATCATGCTTAATCAAAAACCCAAAGACAAATCGCGATCAAGAAATTACTTTTGGGAAAATTCAGATTACCATTGATAAAAGTCAAAAACACGTTAAAGAAGAGTTAGCATTATTCTTAGTTGATAAGCTGGGCCAAATTAT
>CAYGED010000322.1:0-1580 GCA_964348555.1 uncultured Coxiellaceae bacterium | reverse complement strand
CAGCCTCTATTCGTTTAGCATGGATTTCCAATGAATCCATTAACAATTTATGTAATAATTGATTCCCGTGCATGGCGAACCTCCAAATTGTGTCTTCAGAAAACCTAATTTGATCATGGTTCGCTTTGCACTTCTATTTAATTATTTGATTTATTCATCTTTTCTTTTAAAATTTGCACCGATAGCTCAGGCCCAACCTACGCAGCTGGTTCCCAGTATATCAAATTTTGATAGGGCCAGCTAATATTAATCATTATTATTTTATGGGTCGATACCGTGAAAATCCCTGTATTGTTTCTATCGCGAGAAGACACTAGGCTTTCTTTATGCGCGTGAAATTAATGTCATCGGGGTTTACTTTATTCGAAGTGCTTATCGCGTGGTTTATTATCACGAGCACTTTGTTGGCATTCGTGTCGCAGCAGGTGATTCGCGTTGGGTACCTAAAAAAAGCCTATGACTATTCTGTCGCTGTATCGCAATTGCAATCGATGCTGGAACGATTGCGTGTTGATCGTTCGGTGAATGCGCGTTTACGCGCCTGTGCGAGCTGGAACCTGGAAAACCAGGCAGTTTTGCCAGGTGGTCATGGAGATTGCTTGTGTGGAGAAGGGGTTTGTCAAATCAATTTACAGTGGCGAAAAGGAAAAAATCTTTCTGTGACGGGATGGGTTTAATCGAATTGATGGTTTCGATTTTTTTAGGTGCGTTATTATTCATCGGATTAATTCAGGTATTTCTTATTTTTCAGCGAACTTGGAGTTGGCAAAATGCTTGGGCGTCGATGCAAGAACAGCAGCGTTATATTACCCACTTTTTCGGGAATCGAATTAAAATGGCTGGGATTGCCGATTGTGAACATGCCTATTCGGTCAATCAAGCGCTGGCGATTTGGGGCTATTCGTTTCAATCAGCACCTGCCAATATTCGTCGACAAATGCGTTTGGGTTCGGATGTTCTTGTGATCGGTGCGTGCGTGCATTATCGCGGTGTGAATCAATTTGTTCAAATAGCGTATTACATCAGTGATTCGGGGAGAAAAGAGGCTCTTGGAAAACCGATTTATTCCTTGTATGAAAAACCCATGGGGGGGGAGCGAGAAGAATTAGTGAGTGGGATCACGGTGTTCCACCTTCGATATGGTGTTATGTCTGCAGCGGGTGATGAGGTGAATGAGGTGTCGAGTGAGGCCGTGACCGATTGGAAGAAAGTTCGCAGCGTAAGGTTAACGTATCAAATCGCGAGTGAAAAACCCGGATTTTACAAAATGGGATATTTATACGTTTCGCTGCGGGAACGTGGATGAGATCAGAAGGATTTATTTTGATTACGGCGATGCTGTTTTTATTGGTGGTGAGCTTGTTGCTACTCGTCGCATCTGAAACCAATTTACTGGAGTCGAAAATGAGTCGTTTTTTTGGTGATGAACTGGTATCGGAAGAACGAGCTGAGCAAGGATTGAGATTGGCTGAGCTCGATATTCAAAGCAGCACGTGGACGGAGCAAAATAAATCGAGCGGGTTCGATTATCAAATTTCGCTGTTGAAAAAAGATTCTTGTGGAATGGAAACGTATTTAAT
>CAYGED010000321.1:0-1631 GCA_964348555.1 uncultured Coxiellaceae bacterium | reverse complement strand
GTTAAACCTATCATGGCTAGCCCATTTATACATACCAACGTAAGGCCAGTGGTGAGCGAAGTGGATATTTTCGATTTATTAGAAGCTGCGTGGTAGCGAAGTCAAGCAAACCGGATACGGCATTTGGTGCATTAGGTGCATATTTTAAAAATGCAACAAACACCCCAGCCGGCTCAACAAACCCAACAAACAGGTTCAACAAACATTTAATCTTTCGATATCTTTTGCCATTTGGCACTTCGACCAGTGCCCAACGATATAAGCTTATTTTCTTTTCGCAACGTCTCTAAAATATATCTGATCATCGGTCGGCTGACACCTGGACACAAATGAACAAGCTCCCCAATGCTAAATTCTTCAGGCAAATCATCAACCATCTCTAGCACCCAATGTGTTTTTGAGCCTTTTTCAAAGTCCAATACATTGATGCGTTCATCCAATTCTTTATAGCCAGCAATCAATAAACCAATATTATATTCAATCCATGGCAGAAGATGATGTTGCCCTCGATGCCAATCTTGAGAAACATCTCGCAGTATTTGGTAATAGGATTCTTTTGTTTCTTCAACCAACCGCTCATAACTAATATAACGCGTTATATCAATATTCATTTTATGCAGTAATAACACAGTCAGTAATCGTGAAATTCTACCATTACCATCTGTAAACGGATGAATGCAAAGAAAATCAAAAACAAATGCAAACGCTATAACCAGTTGATCAATAGAACTCTGTGACCACAAACGATTAAACCGCTGACAAAGTTCTTGCATATAAGCAGGCGTTTCTACCGCACTGGTTGGACTAAAACGTGTCACCCAATTTCCATCTGGCAATCGTTCTTCAATAACATTATCGGCTCGCTTCCAATGACCGCCATCAATATCGGTAAATTTCAACATATCTTTATGCATTTGCAATATCATTTCAGTTGAAATTTTAAATTCTTGGTAACGGTTATGAATACGAGATAATACATTTCGATAACCTAAAACCTGAGCTTCTGAACGATTTTTAGGTTTCAGCTTATTATTGAGAATTTTGTCGAGCCGCTTGGGATCAACATTAATGCCTTCTATCCGATTTGAAGACTCACTGCTTTGGATAATCGCGATTTCTTTTAATGTTTTGATCAACTGAGGACGTTGATGCTGCAACAACGCCTGTTGACCTTGATACTGACCCAACCGGCGCAATGATTGAGACATCATGCTGAGCGGTACAGATTGTTTTTGAAGATACTCTTCATCGAGTGAAAACATGGCCAAATGCCCTTTAGATAGTAGAGCTTAATCTTATCACGTTTATTATCACGTTTATAGTATATTAGCCATTTCTACCAGCGCAGGACTTTTGCGGGAGTCTCAGCCCCATTTATCCCCTTCCAGACGTATTAGCAGCAAGACTTCTGGACAAAAAATATAATTAAAACAAAGAGATGAAATTCAAAGGCACGTCTGTTAATCACTTGATCGTGGGTTCAAATCCCTCCCGGGGAGCCATTGTTTTTTAATTTAAAAAACCATTCTTCCTCAAGAGAGGCAATTTGTGGCCAAGCAATGGCAAATTTATCCGGTACACAATCTTTGATATCTGCTAAAAATACATTGCGATCATCACGATTCATGTAT
>CAYGED010000320.1:0-1635 GCA_964348555.1 uncultured Coxiellaceae bacterium | reverse complement strand
CCCCAGTACTGGGGCAATTTCTCGTTTAGCACTACTGGCGTGCGATGGATATTTTGTTCCAGTAACACCTGACAGGTTTTCAGCGCTTGCGGTTAAATCGCTACCTTTGGTCATAGCCGAATGGTTTAAGCATGATAAGTTAATCCTCTCAACAATGGCACCTTACGGCTTAGAAAGTAATTACAAAGAGCCAGTTTTCTGTGGCGCAATTAGTCAGCAATTTCAAGTTCACAAAGGAAAGATAAAAAAATCTTATGAACGCTGGGCTGAGAAGATTGAAACTCAACTGAGGCTGGGATTTTTAGAGAATAAAGACATCCCTTCAAATACGTTGCCCAACAACAGTCCCATAGTTGCAAGGATAGAAAATTTAGGGCCCGTCGTGCCAGTCGCTCAAATGGTAGGGAAAGCAATTTTTGATATTTCGCAAGAAGATACAAAATTTGCATCGTCGGATGGACAAATGTACTACGGTGCTGTTTTTGATCCTTGGTTAGAAAAAATGAAACAATATAAAGGTGAGATGGCGAAACTGGTGGGCGCGCTAAAATGAAGAGCTATCGCTATTACGCGTTTATTGACTTGCTTGGCTATAAGGATTTAATTAACCAAGACATAAAATCAGGCAAGCACAACCTTAAGGAAAAACTTACAGCCACATTTAATTCGTTGAATGACGTTAATGAAGCTGACATAAGCCTAAAAAGCATATCTGATTCGATCTTTGTTTCGCTCAATAACGATACGCTTGGTTTTGAATTCTTCTTTGGGGTACTTCAAAAATTACAATTCAACTTTCTAAAAAATGGCCTATTGTTGCGTGGTGGTGTGACGTTTGATGCACATTTCGAAAATGGGAAAGTCACATACAGTCCTGCTCTAGTTAACGCCTATCAACTCGAATCGCAAAGTGCATTTTTTCCACGGATACTTATACATGAGGCGGTAATTGAGAAGCTGCGTAACGAAGGAAAATTGGAGTCTGCTGTTTCAAAAAAACTCATAATTAGCCATGCAGGCAGCTATCAAATCCACTTCTTAACACCTGAAAATTGGAAAGAGTGTTATGGCTTGCTAAAAAATTTAGCGAAAGAACAGACGCTCCTTATAAAGCGAGACCCAAAGATATATGCGAAACATTGGTATTTATATGATTACCTCCGCGCATTTAAGCCTGATAACATTCAACGGATAACAAAATTTTTGCCATCTTGGGGCAAGTAGGCTGGCAAGCCAAAGAGGTGGATGTTCAAATGCATCGGCGAAAGGATGCGCAGTGATGGTGAAAAAAACTTATCCGTTGTCCCGCGTTTACCAATTGTTGGAGCCGGGGCCGGTGGTGCTGGTGACCACCGCGCATAAGGGCAAGGCGAACATCATGACCCAGTCATGGCACACGATGATGGAGTTCGAGCCGCCGCTGGTGGGTTGCGTGATCGGCGGGAACAGTTACAGCTTCGACGCGCTCGTGAAGACCAGGGAATGCGTGCTCAACATTCCGACTGTGGAATTGGCGAGGCAGGTAGTGGGTGTCGGCAACTGCTCTGGCGAAAAGGCGGATAAGTTCGAGAAATTCAGGCTGACGCCGTTGCCCGCCGCGCAGGTGGCGCCGACGCTGATCGCTGAGTGCTACGC
>CAYGED010000319.1:0-1637 GCA_964348555.1 uncultured Coxiellaceae bacterium | reverse complement strand
ATAAAGTGACGTGACAGCCTTTCTTTTGCAAATAATAGGCCAACAAACGCCCCATCAGACCTGCCCCGGTGATTCCAACTTTTATCATGTTCTCTCTTTTACATAAAGTTCCCGACCTTTCTCCCGAAATTCTTTTGATTTTTCGGCCATTCCCTGATGCACGTAATCACGAACATCCTGCGTTATTTTCATCGAACAGAATTTTGGACCGCACATCGAGCAAAAATGGGCATGTTTAGCAGACTCTTTTGGTAAAGTTGCATCGTGATATTCGCGTGAACGCTCTGGATCCAGCGATAAATTAAATTGATCGTTCCACCGAAATTCAAAACGCGCTTGCGATAACACATCGTCACGCAATCGAGCGGCTGGATGTCCTTTTGCTAAATCTGCTGCATGTGCCGCAATTTTATAAGCAATCAGTCCCTCTTTTACGTCTTGTTTATTGGGCAACCCCAAATGTTCTTTCGGCGTCACGTAACACAATAACGCACAACCAAACCACCCAATCATGGCCGCTCCGATACCACTCGTGATGTGGTCATACGCAGGAGCAATATCCGTGGTCAACGGTCCTAACGTATAAAAAGGTGCTTCTTTACAATAATCCAACTGTTTTCGCATATTTTCTTCGATGAGATGCATCGGCACATGCCCCGGACCTTCATTCATCACCTGCACACCATGTTTCCAAGCAATTTGTGTCAGTTCACCTTGCGTTTTTAATTCAGCGAATTGCGCTTCATCATTGGCGTCGGCAATGGAACCCGGGCGTAAACCGTCACCTAAAGAATGGGATACGTCATAGGCACGCATGATCTCGCATATTTCTTCAAAATGGGTATACAGAAAATTCTCTTTGTGATGCGCAATACACCACTTCGCCATGATAGAACCACCCCGCGACACAATACCGGTAACACGTTTAATCGTCATCGGGATAAAACGCAACAGAACACCCGCGTGTAACGTAAAATAATCCACGCCCTGCTCAGCTTGTTCGATTAATACTTCGCGCACAATTTCCCAGGATAAATCCTCCGCCACACCGCCGACTTTTTCTAAGGCTTCATAAATCGGCACGGTGCCAATCGGAACCGGTGAATTTCGTAAAATAAATTCTCGCGTTTCTGAAAGATGCTTTCCTGTGGATAAATCCATGACGGTATCGGCGCCCCACCGAACGGACCAAGCGAGTTTTTCCACTTCTTCTTCGATGGAAGACGTCACCGCTGAATTTCCAATATTAGCATTAATCTTTACTAAAAAATTTCGCCCGATGATCATCGGTTCACTTTCGGGATGATTAATGTTCGCTGGAATAATCGCCCGACCCCGAGCCACTTCATCGCGCACCCATTCGGGCGTGATCACAGTGGGCAACTGAGCACCAAAGCCATTTCCCTTCAACCGCGCATCTCGTTCAGGATCGCGAAAAAGCTCAGTGAGTTTCTCATTTCGTTGACTTTCACGTATCGCGATGTATTCCATTTCCGGTGTAATAATGCCTTTTTTTGCGTACGCGAGCTGCGTCACCGCCACACCATTTTTACTGCGTCGAACAGAACGCAGCGATGTTTTTTGAAGGCTTTCCGTATCGTTTCGGTCTGAAATCCACTGCTCACGAAGACGCGGCA
>CAYGED010000318.1:0-1646 GCA_964348555.1 uncultured Coxiellaceae bacterium | reverse complement strand
ATCCGGCACAGTCGGGTCATAATGTAACGTGAGCTTAATATTTTTTTGAGAGACTTGATGGGAAAAACTCTTTATAACAAAGGAGACGAGACGCCGCAAATCAAATGCCGCATATTTGGATTCCAGTTTCCCCACCTCAAGACGCGTAAAATCCAATATATCTTCAACCAAACCCAACAACAGATTCGCTGATGCATTCAAATCATTCATCAGCGCCCCTTGTTCTTTCGTATGCTCTCGCAGCGTCAAAATCTGCGATACACCCAAAATGCTGTTGATCGGCGTTCGAAGATCATGACTAATATTGGCAATAAATTCAGATTTCGCTTGATCCGATAATTCCGCTCGTAATTTTGCTTCAACCAATTCTCGTTCCGCACGCTTTCGATCAGTAATATCCGTTGCAACAACTAAAATACCAATTGATTCATTACGCTCGTCAACCAAGGGAACTTTATTGGTTAGTAACACAATTTTTCGTCCATCGGATAAAGACAGGTATTGTTCTAGATTAATGATGTGTTTTCCGGCCAGAACTTCAATATCTCTGGCTTGTATATAATCGGCGGTGTAACCATCGGACTGCCAACCCAGGTCATAATCCGTTTTCCCAACGATATCTCCAGGGTTCTTTAAGCCAACTAAACGAGCAAAATTATGATTGCAACCCATGAAAATCGAGTTGCGATCCTTCCAAAGGATGTATTGGGGAACGTTATAAATGATGTTTTCTAAAAATATTTGTGAGGCGTTAACTTGCTGTTCGAGTAATTGCCCCACTAAAATATAACCTTTCTGACCACAACGCTCGGGAACATTGGCGACACTCCAACTGATGCGTCTCGCCCCACGATTTTTTAGGGCTAACGGTGCGGGTAATTGCCAATGGTATTGCAAACCCACGTCAAAAATATTTTGTCCAACGACTTGCTCTCGTGAAGTTTGATAAAAATCTTCGGCTGCTTGGTTAAGATCAACGAGCTTAAAATCTTCCGAAACGACCATCACTAGGTCTTTCGAACGATAAAGAAGATACTCAAATTGTTTTTGTTGGGTTTTAATTAATTTATCACGCGTGGTTCTATTCATGTGTCACGACCATCCAAAGCCAAACAGAGGGGCCAACCGCGATTGCCTTAAAATCGATCAAGGTCATTTTACAGGAAAATGAAGGAATTATCCTGCTTATGGGCCAACAAGATCCTTAAGATAACATTAAAAGTGCCCCTTAAAGCCCCATTTTTGAAGCCTAGCAAACTATTCTCATTTAATCTACCATGACTGATTAGGTTGGGAGGGGATGACATGATAAGCAAACAACCGCATGAGCCTGTGGAGGAGTTGCGAGAAGAAACACGCGACATGCACCGCGCCATCGTTTCTTTAATGGAGGAACTCGAGGCCATCGACTGGTACCAACAGCGCATCGATGCTTGCAAAGACAAGGAATTGCAGCGAATTCTTACGCACAACCGCGACGAAGAAAAGGAGCACGCCGCCATGGTTTTGGAATGGATTCGCCGACACGATCCCCAATTTGATAAAGAATTGCGAGAATATTTATTCACTGACAAACCTATCGGGGATCATCGTGAATAACGATATATTTTATTTCACGCATAAAATTTTACGGTGTTTGATTTAAC
>CAYGED010000317.1:0-1648 GCA_964348555.1 uncultured Coxiellaceae bacterium | reverse complement strand
GTATCCGGTTCGTTATCGTATTTTGCAAGAAGCTGTGCGAAAAGCCAGGGGCGATCGGAAGAAAATGTTGGCGCTCATCGAGAAAACTTTAAACGAAGGATTAAGCCAAAGCAGTTTGAGTTCCTACGCGATCATTGGACGAGAAAAACATCTTTATAGCATTTACCGAAAAATGCGGAACAAACACATTCCTTTCAACGAAATTATGGATGTTTACGCTTTTCGAATTATCGTTGATGATATGGATTCTTGTTATCGCTCGCTGGGTATCGTTCATAATTTATTTAAGCCAATACCCGAGCGATTTAAAGATTATGTTGCGATACCGAAGGCCAATGGTTATCAGTCATTGCACACAACTTTGTTTGGTCCGTTTGGGCTACCGGTTGAAGTTCAGATTCGTACGGCAGAAATGGATCGGATGGCAACACGCGGAATCGCAGCGCATTGGCTTTATAAAACGACTGAGTCTGAATCGCCCAATGAATCGCAGTTGCGTGTTGAGGCGTGGGTGAAAAATCTGTTGGAATTGCAGCAAAGCGCCGTAAATCCGCTGGAATTCATTGAGAGCGTAAAATTAGATTTATTTCCAGATGAAGTTTATGTGTTTACACCGCGTGGCGATATTATGGGATTGCCCACTGGTGCGACTGCGGTGGATTTCGCTTACGCGGTGCATACCGATATCGGAAATAGTTGCGTTGCGGCGAAAATTAATCGGCACATGGTGCCACTATCGACACAGCTAGTGAATGGACAAACCATCGAAATTATCACTTCTGAAAATGCGCGCCCTAATCCTGCTTGGCTTGATTTTGTTGTGACGAGTAAAGCAAAGAGTGGAATTCGTCATTTTCTAAAAACACGAAAACGTGGCGAATCGATTGTGCTAGGAAAGCAATTGTTAAAGAAAGCACTGGCCATGCAATCGCAATCACTGAAGAAAATTCCATCTTCGGTAATCGAATTTGTGCTGAAAGAGATGGAGCTTCAAACGCTGGATGATTTGTTTGAAGAAATTGGTTTGGGGAATCGAGTGGCTGTGTTGGTGACGCAGCGCATGATGGCCGTGATGAAAGAGACGCCCATAGAGCAAACCCCCGAGCCTGCCGAAGAAACAGAAACACCGCTGCTGATTACTGGCACGGAAGGGATGGTTGTTAATTTCGCCACTTGTTGTTACCCCATTCCTGGGGATCCCATTATCGGTGTGATTGATGTGGGGCGTGGTATTTTGGTTCATTCTGATCGTTGTCGGCGAATTGCTAAGCTCAGACGGAATGTTGATCGTTACATGCCCCTTCGATGGGCAGAGCAGGCCGTGGGTGAATTTCCAGCATTAATACGCGTTCAAGTCATTAACGAGCGGGGTATATTAGCCATGTTGGCAACGGCAATTGCAAACGCAGATTCGAATATCGAAGATATCAATGTTGAAGGACGAGAAGGTCGTCACTGTATTGTAACTTTTAAAATTATGGTGCAGGATCGTCAGCATCTGGCAAGGATTTTAAGGCAATTGCGTGAAATACCACAAGTTGTCAAAATTGTTCGCCGTTAGCCGTTTGTTCGATTAGGGCCTGTTTACCATTTGCTAGGCTGCGGTGGGATTCGTTGATTTTTGAGCACCGCAGCGCAGTTTACATTG
>CAYGED010000316.1:0-1651 GCA_964348555.1 uncultured Coxiellaceae bacterium | reverse complement strand
GCACCTGAAACGCCGTCCCTTCGATCGTTCGACCCGAATAATCCACCACTTGACCTCTTTGCAACAATAAAGTTTGATCTTGCCCAATCATCGCTTTCGCTTTTTCTTCTTCACCCCGCACCACGTGCGTCAGTAATTTCAGCACCGCTTCTTTTTTCTTTTTGTCGACTGGTTGAAAGAATCGGGGTTGTCGAGCGGGGGATTCTCGCTTTTCTTCTCGATCTCCCATCGGTTGACCCATCGTGCTCAGCGTGTTGTCCACATAATCCGGACTCACCGAGTCGGTGTTGCTGATATAACTCGGCTCAGGAAAGGAACGGCGCGCGGGTTTCTCTTCTTGATTAGCGGCCAATAACGGCTGTAACCGTTGAATGATTTGATCCGTCGTCGGGCGCTCATTAGCCTCTTGCGCCCAGCACGTTTCAATGAGCTCCTGAAAGGACTTTGGACATTCTGGAATCGCTTCGCGTTGTCCTTGCAGCACAAACACACTGGCTAACGCCGGATTCACGGCATTTTCCCAAGGATAACGTCGCGTCACTAATTCCCAAAAAATCACCCCCAACGCAAACACGTCCGACGCCTTCGTCGCTTTTTTCCCCGACAGTAACTCCGGTGCCATCCATAACAAGGTCCCCACCAACGTATCCGTTTTCGATTGTCGGGAACTTTCATTCTTGACCGTGGCTAACCCAAAATCCGCGAGCTTCGCTCGATAGTGTTGATCCAAGAGCACATTCGGACTCTTTAAGTCTCGATGGATTAGTTTTTCTTGGTGCAAATAATGCAAGCCCATCGTCGCATCCAACGCCATTTGATACCGCTGATTCCACGAAAGCGCAATCGAGGGATCGTGCAACACCTTCGCCAACGAACCCTTCTCGGCATACTCCATCACCATCCGATACGGCGCCTCAAAACAAAACCCGTAAAACTGAATAATCCGTGGCGAGCGCAATTGGCCCATCACCACCGCTTCCCGTTGCAATTCCTTTAAGGCTTCTTTGGTGTAATCCGACACGTGCAATTGCTTAATCGCCACGGACTCATAGCGAAAGCGCCCACGGTAAACAATCCCAAAACTGCCTTGTCCCAGTTTTTGGTTTTCATCAATGTGTAACTCGTTGGCTTTAATCGTCCAGCGGGCTAACTCTTTTTCGGACGGTTGTGGGGTATTGTCCCTTCGCATATCATCGCTCCTGCGGGTGGTAAAGAATAATTCGTTGGGCTTCGCGGGCGCTTAGCCCAACCTACTTGGATTTTAACAAACTCATCGTGGATTAACAGCGAAAAGGGTTAGCGCCATTCAAAAATACCGCTTTTTAATGGAATTTTAAGGATCTCGCGGTGTTTTGGTGAATCATTTTGTTTCACATACGGCATTTAATGCTTGCCCTAGGTGTTATTCATCAGCGACTTCCTCTGCCTATTCAAATTTTTGTTCTGCACAAAGGTAATGTAGTACATGAAAATTAAAAAGAATCCAGTAGTTGTAACCTAAGCTAGGTTACCTACTATATTGTGCTCATTTGAAGGCGGCGCATCATTGGGTGCCTTCGCTTCTTCTGCGGCCTTTTCTTCCACGCGTTCTGGCTGCTGCTGAAAAAAAGTCGTTCCAGAGGATTGGGATAAGAGCTGTGAATCCGGATGA
>CAYGED010000315.1:0-1653 GCA_964348555.1 uncultured Coxiellaceae bacterium | reverse complement strand
ATCTCGAGAGCAACAGAGAGACTGCAACCGCGCTGTTCTTAAAAAATGGGCGGAGGTGCCAAAGTATGCATTTTCAGTCTCGACAGACAATAGAACTGGCACTGTGCTTACACTGACCGGCGGCTGCCTCGAATGTACAGTGAAATGTTTATTGAAGAATGATTTTTGCGATGGTTCAGTATTGCCACCTGAGCTGAAAGCCTTGGTTCCGGAGGATCTCCAACACAACATTCCTCGAGAATTTGAGACACCCTACCTATAAGTCACTATCCGGTTCCAATTTCACCCCATCACAACAATGGAGCAAGTTTTTTGCGTTCGAATTGAATTCCCCACTTATAGACATTATCGGATATAATGTAAAAATTGATCAGCCTTATTTCGTGCGCGAAACGAAAATGGAGCGGAGGGATATCGATGGATTCAACATGCGATCTCGCGACAACAAAATCAATTCAGGCGACCGGTGAGTCGGATTATATTCACGCCGCGACCAGTGAAAATACCCGTATTGCCTATCAAGTCGATATGAATCATTTTCGCTCACTGGGGCATGCTTTGCCGTCAACCCCGGAAGCGGTTGAGCAGTATTTACGGGAATGCGCGAATCACTATAACCCGCGCACCCTGGTGCGACGGGTAACCGCCCTTCGCCAATGGCACAAATTACAAGGGGTGCCTGATCCGACGCAACATCCCTTGGTCATCAAGACGATGCGTGGGATTACGCGATTGCACGGTCGTCCCAAACGACAAGCAGTGGCGTTGCGGTTAAAAGAGCTTGATCAACTGATCACCTATTTAAAAGGAAACGCGAGTTTAAAAAACATCCGCGATCGTGCGCTGTTACTGGTGGGATTTTTTGGGGCCTTTCGTCGCTCAGAATTGGTATCGTTAACCTGGGAGCAGGTAGCATTTGTCAGCGATGGCATGATCATTACGTTACCCCGAAGTAAAACCGATCAACTGGGCGAAGGACAACCCTGTATTATTCCGTTTGGGAATGAGGCCCGTTGTCCGGTGCGCGCGCTCATCGATTGGCGACAAGCCTCGAAGCAGTGGAGTAGTGTTGTGTTTCGGCGGCTATCGAAGACAGGGACCATCAATCGACACGCCATTGGCGACCATTATTGGAATCGGTTAATACGAGATTTAGCGAAAGCGGCCGATTTGCCCCACGCCGATCAGTATTCGAGTCATTCGTTACGACGAGGATTTGCAACAGAATCCGCCCGATTAGGTGCCTCGATGCCCGCCATCCAAAAGCACGGACGTTGGCGATCCACCAAAACCGTGGTCGAATACGTCGAAGCGGGTCGGCAGTTTGCCGATAGTGCGGTGAATGTGTTGTTTGAGTTTTAATCGCTCAATGGCATGAGCAGAGCAGGGCATTAGGGGGTATTTTCTCATCTCTAATTGCGCTAACGTTACCCCTGATTTCAGATACGTCTCTACGTTGGGTAATGACTTTAATTTTTCATACGGTATCATCACCTTTTCGTAGGAATAAGTTTTACACTTTTTTCCTTGGGCATCAATTGTTATTTCCGCAAAGCGTTGCAGAATGTATTCATAATCCAGTATCTTACGCACCACCGCCTCATTCTTACATTCGTAATCGTTTAGCAAACTACATGGCTGAATAAATTAAAA
>CAYGED010000314.1:0-1658 GCA_964348555.1 uncultured Coxiellaceae bacterium | reverse complement strand
GGATGGAAAATTGCGCCTCACCGATGCCGCCAGCGCTGAAACCCTGCTTCGTCTCATTCAATCCGTTCCAAGTCCTAAGGCTGAACCCATTAAGCTCTGGCTTGCCAAGGTGGGCCGTGAACGTATGCAAGAAATGATTGATCCCGCCAGGTCGCTCGATAGAGCCAGAGAAACCTGGCAAAAGCACGGGTACAGCGAAAAGTGGATCCAACAGCGCATGATGGGGCAGGAAACTCGTAATAAGCTGACCGATTATTGGAAAGACCATGGTATAAAAAAACCAGATGAGTTTGCTGTACTCACCAATATCATTCATCAAGAGTGGTCTGGAATCAGTATTAAAGCGCATAAGGAAGTTAAAGGTTTAAAATCGCAAAATTTGCGTGATCATATGAGTGAGGCTGAATTAATTTTTACTGCTTTGGCGGAACTATCCACCAGGCAAATAGCAGAAACTATTCAAGCAAAGGGAATGCCAAAAAACAAAGTCGCCAGCAAAAAAGGTGGCGGAATTGCTAAGAAAGCTCGTATAGAATTAGAAAAAAAGACGGGTAAAAAAGTTGTTACTGCTGACAATTATTTATATTCGAAAAAGTTACCAGAAGAAGTTACATAAACAACTTAATACTACTTTGTTAAGTCGAACGTCACCCTCCTTATCGTCTTCCTCGCGTGAGGCTGTCTGACTCAATGGAGAAAAATGGTGAACTTTCACAGCCGAATCGCGGGGATCCAAATTTTCCGAGTGGAGAAAATTGATTGACTCACTGAATTACTGATCTCCACCCCACGCGTTTATTCCACCATGGTCCGACTCAATCCTTTGCACGATACAAAACGAGTGGCAAAAGACCTGGCCGTCCTGAGCCGGGTCGTCAAAGAAGCCTTTACTTACCGTCGCAAAACGCTGAGCAATGCCTTAAAGCGGATCATTTCCAGCAACGACTTGATCCAGCTTAAGATCGACCCGCAAAAACGCCCACAAGAATTAACAGTGGAAGATTTTCTCAAAATCAGTAATATGTTGAGTTAGAATCGACCGCTCGACTTAAAAAAAGGATGTTCAACATGTCATACAAACACATTCTCGCTGCCATTGACCTTTCACCCAACAGCAAACCAGTGATTAAACAAGCTCGACGATTTTCAGCACAAACGCAAGCCACCCTCGACCTCGTTCACGTGATTGAGCATTCACCCGTCAGTTATGGCGGTGAATTCACCATCCCTGTTGATGTCAACCTAGAACACACCATTGAAACACAAGCACGAGAGTCGCTTGACGCGTTTGGAAAGGAATTTCAAATCAGCCCCGATCGCTTGCATACCTACAACGGTTCTGTCAAACAAGCGGTTATTGAGCTCGCCGAAAAATTGCATATTGATTTGATCATCATCGGCACTCACGGACATCACGGCCTCGATCGATTGCTCGGCTCCAGGGCCAATGCGATTTTGCACGGCGCTCAGTGTGATGTGCTGGCTGTTCGCACCGGGTAACCCCAGCTAAAGCCAGGGTCTCAGCCTGGTGAATGGTAAATAGGTTCTTAGGTTCTAATGATTTGTTGGGCTTCGCGTGCGCTCAGCCCAACATACTTCTTATTTGGCAGCTTTTATAAAAATCCCTCCCAACCTCCCTTTACAAAGGGAGGGGCTAA
>CAYGED010000313.1:0-1672 GCA_964348555.1 uncultured Coxiellaceae bacterium | reverse complement strand
GGTCACCATAGAGGTCATGTAAATCGGGTACTTCATCGGGTGAGAACAGTGTCCATTCACTGTTTTCAAACACGCGCTTCATGAATAAATCGGGGATCCAATTTGCTGTGTTCATGTCGTGTGTCCGTCGTCTTTCATCCCCCGTGTTTTTGCGTAATTCAAGAAAATCTTCGATGTCCATGTGCCACGTTTCAAGATAAGCACAGACAGCGCCTTTGCGTTTTCCACCTTGGTTGACGGCAATGGCTGTTGCATCCGCGACGTTTAAGAAGGGAACGACTCCCAGTGATTTTCCATTGGTGCCTTTAATGTAAGCGCCCATGGCACGCACCGGTGTCCAGTCGTTGCCAAGTCCGCCGGCGTATTTGGATAAGAGTGCGTTATCTTTTAGCGCGCCGTAGATGCCGTCCAAGCTGTCCGGAATCGTTGTTAAAAAACAACTGGATAATTGAGAGAATGGTGTGCCTGAGTTAAATAATGTTGGCGTCGCACTCATAAAATCAAAAGTAGACAAGAGTTCATAAAACTCGATGGCCCGCTCATTCCGTTGATCACCTTCGCATTGGGCTAAACCCATTGCCACGCGCATGAAAAAGACTTGGGGCAATTCAATGCGAATGCGGTTGTGATGAATAAAATATCGGTCGTACAAGGTTTGTAAGCTGAGGTACGTAAATTGTTGGTCCCGCTCTGGCCGCATCGCTTTTGCTAGCTTGTTTAAATCGAAGGTGTTGAGATTCGCGTGCACATGCTCTTGTTCGATGCCTTGATGAATGAATGTGTTGAAGGCCGTTTCATAATAGGTTTCAATATTTTCTCGAATGAGATCGTGTTCGATACCGAGACCGGTGAGCGATTCGCCGTATAAATCGTGTAATAACAAACGTGCCGTAACGTACGTGTAGTCGGGTTCGGATTCGATTAAGGTACGAGCGGTCATCACCAGCGCTTTATAAACGTCTTTCAAGGAGACGCCGTCAAATAAATTATTTTTTGTCTCCGCGAGTATTTTTTCAGCATTAACTGTTTCCAATGCTTTGCAAGCGTTGTTAACGACTTGGGTTAACCAGCTTTGATCCAGCGGAACTTTGGTCCCATCGTCTAAGATGACGTGTGTGCCGGTATAATGTTTGCTTACGTTGCTTTCCAATTCGCGTTTTTTGCGGCGCTCTTCTCGGTAAAGCACGTACGCGCGAGCGACTTTTTGTAAACTGGCGTGCATTAATGCCAGCTCGACTTTATCCTGGATAGCTTCAATGTGAACGGTGCCACCGCTTGGCCATCGTTTGTTAAAGGTCTGAGAAATTTGCTCGGTGAGACGGGTAACAATTTCCTGAATGCGGTTTGAATGGTTAGCCGCTTTGCCCTCAACGGCTAAAAAGGCTTGTTTCATGGCATTGGCGATTCGGGTCTCGTCGTATTTGACAACCCGTCCGTCTCGTTTGATAACGTGTAATTGCCCGGGTTCAATAGCGGTTAAATGGCTTTGATCATGGGATAGGATAGCGCTTACGTTGGATTCGATTTTTCTAGTAGGTGTTTCCATGTTGTCTCCTGACAAAATATTGAGTTAGACGTAAATTGGGAATAAAACACCCTGGGTGTTTTCCTTTTATGAATGCCGGCGCGAAGCAAGTTCGCGCTACGGCACTCAAGGGGGAGAATCGCGATT
>CAYGED010000312.1:0-1678 GCA_964348555.1 uncultured Coxiellaceae bacterium | reverse complement strand
TACATTAAAGTAAATGAGCAGCGGAGCGCAGAAAATCAACGAATAACGCCCAGCCCAGTAGAATTGTAAACAGGCCCTAATGAAAAACGATTATAAAATAGCTGATATTTCCTTGGCAGATTGGGGCCGTAAAGAAATTGAAATGGCCCAAAACGAAATGCCCGGCTTAATGACGATGCGAAAAAAATATGCCTCTGCTAAGCCTCTAAAAGGTGCACGCATAGCCGGCTGCATTCACATGACGATTCAAACTGCTGTGCTCATCGAAACCTTGATCGATTTGGGTGCTGAAGTTCGGTGGTCCTCCTGCAATATTTTCTCGACACAAGATCACGCAGCAGCGGCTATTGCCGCAAAAAATATTCCCGTCTTTGCTTGGAAAGGAGAAACGGAAAAAGAATACGTGGAATGTATTGCTGCCACCATCAAAGGACCGAATAATTGGACGCCGAACCTGCTGCTCGATGATGGCGGTGATCTGACTCAATATGTCATCGATGAAATGCCCGAATTATTGAGCCAAATTCGTGGTGTTTCCGAAGAAACGACCACGGGTGTGCATCGATTATATGAAATGAAAAAAAATGACAATCTGCCTTTCCCAGCGATTAACGTCAACAATTCCGTGACCAAATCCAAGTTTGATAATTTATATGGATGTCGTGAGTCGCTGATCGATGCGATCAAACGTGCAACCGATGTGATGCTCGCTGGTAAACAAGCCGTCGTTTGTGGTTATGGCGACGTAGGTAAAGGTTGTACGCAAGCTTTGCGTGCGTTTGGTGCAACGGTTTACGTGACGGAAGTTGATCCGATCTGTGCTTTACAAGCGGCCATGGAAGGTTACCGAGTCGTTCGCATGGAAGACGTCGCCGCCGAAGCCGATATTTTTGTCACTGCGACGGGAAACACAACGGTGATTACGCTTGAACACATGCTGAAAATGAAAAATGAAGCGATCGTTTGTAATATCGGTCACTTTAATCTTGAGATCGATGTCCATTCGTTGAAAAAATACCCTTGGATAAATGTCAAACCACAAGTCGATCAGGTTATTTTTCCTGACGGAAAAAAACTTATTTTGTTAGCGGAAGGGCGATTGGTTAATTTAGGCTGTGCCACCGGGCACTCAAGTTTTGTGATGTCCACATCGTTCACAAACCAAGTGCTGGCGCAAATGGAGTTATGGCAACACACCGATAAATACCAAAAAGATATCTATGTTTTACCCAAGCACCTCGACGAAGAAGTGGCTCGTCTACACTTGGCCCACGTGGGCGCCAAGCTCTCCACCCTGACTGAAAAGCAAGCCCAGTACATCGGCGTCGACGCCTCAGGCCCGTTTAAATCCGACCATTATCGTTATTAGTCAATCAGCTAAAATCGTTCGCTATTAAGCACTCCAAACTTGTCAATAGATCAAAAATTGATCATAATAGGCAGCTCAATCAGTTTACCGAGGTTTTTATGAAGATAAATCGTGCTTTCCTAGTGGGTTCCTTGCTGCTGATAAGCGCCCCCGTGCTAGGCGCTGAACTTTATGCCATCGGTGGTTCACTCAATGGGGAACGATTGTCCGATGGGGCCCTGATCATCCCAGGCACCGAACAAAAAGGTATTTTTATTGAATCTTCACCCGGCTACTTTCAAAAGAACGTTTGTGGTGATCAAACTTGCT
>CAYGED010000311.1:0-1681 GCA_964348555.1 uncultured Coxiellaceae bacterium | reverse complement strand
AGAAGGCGCTATTTCCACGCTGACCATTTTGGGAATGCTGGTGATGGTGGTGGCTATTTTTACGTTAAAACATTTTGCTGATCGTGGTCATTCGACATCAGGCCTTATTTCGGTGGATCATTTAGCGGAGGCGAACGATGTTGGTCGACATTAAAGCTTATTTGATCGAGCGAGAGCGCGCCAGCCTGCAAGAATTGGCGTTTCATTTTCGTCAAAAGCCCGATGTCATGCGCGACATGATGTCGTATTGGGTGTGCAAAGGGAAGGTTTGTTGCATCAAAGACCCGCCGGGCTGTGGCTCGACCTGTTTTAAATGTCAGCCGGAACTGGCGGAAGAGTATTGTTGGGTTAAATAACGTTAAATCCAGGGTTCTGCCAAGTTGAAATCCTCATAATTAGCTAATTTCAAGGAGTTATAGTCCACAAAATTGGTTGATTTCAAGGAGTTTTGATCCTTGAAACACGCTTGGCTCGGGCTCTTTCGTTTGATGGAGAGTGGTGGTAGAAGCACATAAGATGTACAATAACCTCCTTTCCTATTGTGGGGTGATTTCATGAGTGACAAGACAGCCGATGACGAACGCGAACTGCCTTCCGATATTGAAGAAAGGCTAAAACACTTGGGCGTAAAGGAGCTTGCATGGGCTCGAGGGGTCAGCCGAGAAGAGCTCCTTTATCTGTTGGATCAATGTCCTTTTTTGCAGATCGTGAGCACGGGGAAAGACGAGGCTTTTGCGGATCCGCAGTTCGTTGAAGCTAAATCCGGTTGGACGATACACGATTACGGCAATGCCATGAGCAGCTCGCCCGGGAAATACTTATTCTCAAGTGCCGATTTCCGTTCGCTCTTTACGAAAATAAATGCCGATGCCGAATCGGCTGGTAAAGGCACGATCGTGAAACAGGCGCATGACACCGCCGCTGAAATGATCACGCTGGCACAACAGAAAGGCTGGCGCGGCGTGAACGTCGTCGATGGTCATCCGTTGATGGTTTGGGCGGCTTGGATGAAGGCTGAAGCGGAATCGTTTCCATTTGAAGGCTTTAATCCCAGCGCAGAAGATGAAGCGAAGCGCGAGCGAGCCAAGCGCACCGACGTTGAAGATCAGATGAAAGTGGGTGCTAAGCCTGCGAAGCGCCAGGGCTAGCGCTCAAACCTTTTTTCTTCTTTCTCTTCCTGCTTTTCTTCGAGATCAGAGAAACTTGCGGTTATTCCTGCCTTTTTAAAGATTGCTTGGCAGGTGGCTTTGGCTTCAGGTGTATCGGGAATGAGGTTACTTATCGTAATGTTTTTTCCTTTCTCAAGTGTTTTTGCATAAGCTATCACAAGCACGTGGAACTTATCTCTCAAAGAGACTTTGCCACCGGACAAGCTGAAGGTCGATTCGCCGCCAGACCCTTGTGTTTGAGTTAAAATGCCCCTGTTGCGGGGCAGCTGAATGGTAAGGGAATTCCCTTTCTTGTTCGTCATGATTTGGTTTTCATCTATTCTGGAATTGCTGTCTGAATGTTTTTCATCGGCATTTGCTTTTTCTTGTTGTGTTAATAGCGTTAGGACTGTTTGAGCGATTTCAGTGAATTGTTTTTTAAAGTTGACATTAGGATTAGGGTTGTGTTGCTCAGTCCTGAAGCTGCCATCAGCGGATTTTTCTTCACGTAATGTAGAATTAAATAACCTTGA
>CAYGED010000310.1:0-1699 GCA_964348555.1 uncultured Coxiellaceae bacterium | reverse complement strand
CAATAAAGCTATTCAGTGAAAAAATTCGAGGCGCCAAAACGGTTTTCTGGGCAGGACCCTTGGGGATGACGGAGGAGGCAAAGTATGAGAAAGGTTCCTTGGCGATCGCAGAAGCGATTATTCAGAGCGGGGCCTTCGCGGTTGCGGGAGGAGGAGATTTGGCAGCGTTTCTCGGAAAACATCATTTGCGGGAGAAATTCGCCCATGTGTCGACCGGCGGCGGCGCCATGCTCGCCTTCTTGTCTGGGGAAGAATTACCAGGATTAAAGGCATTAAGCGAGTAAAAGGTCTATGCAGTCTTTCATTTCGAGGTACATTAAGGGGAGAGTTTTGGTGATGATTGACGCCGCCAATTTGGAAAGTTCAGTAAAAGCGTTTGGCTGGTGGGTTGATTATGTTAAGCTGCGCGAATTATTTGATGGCGATAGTCTTTATGATATCCGATTTTACTGTGTACACCACAATACCGAGAACCAAAACAAGTTCCTTGTTTTCTTGAAGCATCATCGCTACACACTTGTTACAAAACCATTAAAAATTATCAAGCAAAGTGATATTGAGGCGGGGGATATCAGAAAGGCGAATTTTGACGTGGAGATTGCAGTAGATGCCGTGGCAATGATGGATAAATTTAATACTTTTGTTCTCCTTTCCGGAGATAGTGACTTTAATTATCTTCTTCGATATTTCAAGAAGAAGGGTAAGACAACGATTGTTGTTTCGGCAAAGCATCACATCGCCAAAGAGTTGGTAGAAACAAGCGATAAGTATATTGATTTGAGGAGGTTGCGAGCATTTATAGAGCGAAAAAGGCAAAACGAAAGCCCGTCTTTTGCAACGGGCGGTTGATGACGGAGGTTTCCCTCCGCAACCCTATGGTATCATAAGCAAAGCGATATTGTCAAGGTTAAGATCATATGTTCAAAGACTTCAAACCCGAAATCAAACTATTCCTTCTCGTCGCCCTCATCGCCATCGTCATCTCCATCGCTGGAATCTTGCTATTGAAATCAATGCAGCCTTCGCCAGTCGTTCAGACTCCTCCGCCCGCGCCCTCACCGCAAGCCCAAGTTCTCGACACTTCTAATTGGCAAACCTACCGCTCCGATGAGTTCGGTTTTGAGGTGAGATATCCATTAACATGGGAGTTTCTTGAGACAGACGATGAGGTTTCATTCAAGGATTCGGAAGTAGAATATGGATTTGAAGGCTCTCCGCTCAGTTCTCTCACTTGGATTTCGGTTCAAGCTATCCCCGAGGGGTATGACACAATAGAAAACTATGCCCAAAGTAGATATAGACCGAATTATAAAGACGAAATGGAAACCCTAACAATTAGCAGGAGCAAAGCTATAACACTTTCAGATTACTTGAGGACGGAAACAGTAATATTCCATGAGGGTAAAGTATACACTGTTTACATGCCAAATATAGGATACTCAGAGGTTGCGAATGTTTATCGTGGAATCCTCGGTACGTTTCGATTTATAGATTAGCCATGGCAAAAATTAAGAATCTTCAAAAAGCGGCCGAGAGAATCAAAAAGGCAATCGCGCAGAAAGAGCGGATTGTTTTGTATGGTGACGCGGATTTAGACGGAATTACGTCTGTGTTAATTGCTGACGAAGCCATAAAGAGTTTGGGTGGAAGCGTGACAGATCATTATTTCCCTGATCGGGAGAAAGAAGGATATGGGGTA
>CAYGED010000309.1:0-1730 GCA_964348555.1 uncultured Coxiellaceae bacterium | reverse complement strand
TTTTTAATCAAGTCTGCTGCTTTCTTTTCACTAAATCGCAATAAATCCACGGCTTTTTCAACGGGCAAGCCACGAATTTGATCGGCGACCAGCCGCGCTTTTTGCGCCGAAATACGTGCGTATCGCAATTTTGCCGCTACTTCCATTATTCTTTCTCGCTCTTTGTTTCTTCTTCTTTTGTTTTTCGATCGCCCGAGTGCGCACGGAAAGTTCGCGTCATCGCAAACTCACCTAATTTATGTCCCACCATGTTCTCGGTAATGTAGATGGGCACGTGTTGTCGACCGTTGTGAATCGCAATCGTCAAACCCACCATGTCCGGCACAACCATGGAACGACGGGACCATGTTTTAATCGGCTTTTTGCTATTTTCTTTTCGCGCTCGATCGACCTTTGCCTGTAAGTGATGGTCGACAAAGGGTCCTTTTAATGTTGATCTTGGCACGCTTACCCCCGTTATTTCTTATTACGTCTATCACGAACAATCATGTTGCTCGTTCGCTTGTTACGACGTGTCTTAAAGCCTTTAGTCGATATGCCATGTGGCGTCACCGGATGTCGTCCACCCGACGTTTTACCTTCACCACCACCGTGCGGATGATCCACCGGATTCATCGCAACACCACGAACGTGTGGCTTGCGACCTCGCCAACGTTGGGCACCCGCCTTTCCTAAAGACCGTAAATTATGTTCCGAATTGGATACTTCACCAATGCAAGCACGACAGTTTGACAATACTTTGCGTGTCTCACCCGATCGTAATCGAACAATGGCATACATCCCTTCTCGAGCGGCTAATTGCGCTGAACCACCCGCGCTTCGAATCAGCTGTGCACCTTTGCCCGGTTTAATTTCAATGCAATGAATCGTGGCGCCCAATGGAATATTTTGCAAGGGCAAACAATTACCGGGCTTGATGGGGGAATTTTTTCCCGCAAATACCACGGAACCGGCATGCATACCTTTCGGAGCAATAATGTATCGACGCTCACCATCCGTATAAAGCACAAGCGCAATGTGCGCACTGCGATTCGGATCGTATTCAAGCTGTTCAACAACGCCTTCGATGTCTTCTTTATCCCGCAAAAAATCAATTTGGCGATACTGACGCTTGTGCGCACCACCGCGAAAACGCACGGTCATACGGCCTTGATTATTTCGCGCACTGATTCGTCGCTTAGCCGCAATCAATGGCTCGTACGGCTCACCCTTATATAATTCTGGATGCACCACTTTGACTACGGCACGTCGTCCGGGCGATGTGGGTCTTGTTTTTATTAGCGCCATTCTAGTTCACTCCAACTCATTCACCAACGGCCATATCAATTTGACTCCCTGCAGCCAATGTAATAAAAGCTTTTTTCCAGGATTTTCGGCGTCCACGCACCTGTTTGAACCGAGTCGTTTTACCTTTAACATGCGCTGTGCGCACCGATTTCACCGTGACTTTAAACTGTTCTTCAACGGCTTTTTTAATTTCTGCCTTTGTCGCGGATGGCAGCACTTTAAATACGTAACTCCCCGCTTCTGAAACGCTCTTTTCAGAAACATGGGGAGCCAGTAATACCTTCAGCAATCGTTCGTTCATGCGAGCCGCTCCTCCAATTTCTTCACCGCGTCCACGGTTGCGAGCACATGTTCAGCACCAACCAAGCTCACCGGATCAACGTGCGCTGCGTCACAAACGCTGACGCCAATCAAATTACGGGAATCGAGATAAACATTTTTAT
>CAYGED010000308.1:0-1733 GCA_964348555.1 uncultured Coxiellaceae bacterium | reverse complement strand
TCTTCCATTGCTTGTCTCGCTGCTTCTGCAGCAAATTGAACAAAAACATCGGTTTTGCGGGCTTCTTTCGGTGATAAAGCCAGTAGCGGATCAAACTGTTTCACTTCACCAGCGATACGGGTCGTAAAATCAGTGGTATTAAAACGAGTGATAAGACCAACACCACTTTTACCTTTGAGGATATTTCCCCACGTCTCTTCAACGGTGAGACCCAAAGGCGTCACCGCTCCCATGCCAGTGATAACAATACGTCGTTTATCCAAGCCCACACTCCTGGAAAATAAATACCCCGTGGCAAGCCCACGGGGTATTTCCTGTATGATTTCGCTCTACGCGAAGTCAATTCGCGCAGAGCGACTAAAGGGGAGCATTCACATGGCTCCCCTTTGGAAACCCCATCGTGTAAAGTCCCGCGGCAAGCCGCGGGGAAAAAATTTCAATCTTAAATGAAAAAATTATTCAGCAGACGAGTCACTCGCCGTATGCGCCTTAATGTAGTCAATGGCTTGTTGGATCGTGGTGATCTCTTCAGCCTTTTGATCGGGAATCTCGGTGTTAAACTCTTCTTCAAGAGCCATGACGAGTTCAACCGTGTCCAAGGAGTCGGCACCCAAATCATCCACTAACGATGCGTCATTCGTGACCTCTTCGGGCTTAACACCTAACTGCTCGACGACGATCTTTTTGACTCTTTCTTCAACAGTAGCCATGGTTGTAATTCCCCTTTGTACTTTATTGTTAATCGAGGGCTTAAATAGGCCCTAATATTCCGCTCATAATAACACGTTAATGATGGTATTCAATAGCGCGTTACGCCATGAATAGCCCACCATTAATGTGTATCGTTTCACCAGTAATATAGCTCGCGTTTTCCGAAGCTAAGAAGGCCACTGCATACGCAACTTCCTCCGGCCGCCCCATGCGTTTCAATGGAATCCGAGATAACAAAACCTCCTGATGTTTTTCGGATAAGGCCGTTGTCATTTCAGTTTTAATAAAACCCGGTGCTACACAATTTGCGGTTATACCATAGGAAGCGAGTTCGATGGCAAGTACTTTTGTCATACCAACAAGGCCGGCTTTTGTGGCCACGTAATTCATCTGCCCAAAATTACCTACCGACGCAACAACGGAGCCCATGTTGATAATCCGCCCCCAACGTGCCTTAACCATCGGTTTCAAACAAGCCTTGGTTAAATGAAATGCTCCCGTTAGGTTGGTCTCGATAACCTCATCCCATTGCTCATCCTTCATGCGTAAAGCGATATTGTCACGCGCAATACCCGCGTTATTGACCACTATCAACGGGGAACCAAAATCGTTTTGCATTTGCGAAAGCACTCCAGCAAAACTATCACGCTGACAAACATTGAGCACATAACCTTTCCCTTTGATTTTTTCTTGGGAAAAAGTTTCTGATATCTTGCTGGCCCCTTCTTCGCTGGTTGCCGTACCTAAAACAGTAGCCCCTTGCGCCCCAAAATAAAGCGCCACAGAACGTCCGATCCCACGAGACGCGCCTGTCACAAGAATAATTTTACCCTCAAAAGACACCATTTTCTCCTTTAATACTTGATCAGTGCGGAACCCCAAGCAAAACCAGCCCCAAAAGCTTCCAAGAGCAGTATTTCGCCTCGTTTAACTTTGCCCGATCGAATTGCAGTATCAAGGGCTAATGATATTGAAGCCGCCGAGGTATTTCCATGTTCCTCAATCGTCAGAACCACTCGCTC
>CAYGED010000307.1:0-1734 GCA_964348555.1 uncultured Coxiellaceae bacterium | reverse complement strand
GGAATTTCATGTTCACTTACATTGCTAAAATCAGGCTCGGGCATTCTTTCCATACCAACAATATTGGTATATTTACCCTTAGTTTCTTTAGATATTATTACCCCAAAATCTTCGGCTTTAGCCTTCTCGGCAAATTCGGCAATTTTCTTATCAAAAGTAGGTAATGTTTCACCTTCTGAGGTTATGATGAAATACTTTATCCACGCCTTACCGTTTGTTTCTCCCGATTTCGATGTTACGGATTTAATTCCAACAACTGGACTGCCATTATAAGGTTGCTTTGGTTTTGATTCTGCTTGTTGTTTGGGTTGTTCCTGGACTGGCACTTGTTTTTTCGATGGGTCAACAATCCCGGTTTCATCAAAAAATGGTTCTGATTCTTTGAGTCGCCATTGTGGTTTGTTTTCCTTGCCAGGTTTTGGTTTGCGCCATACTTGCACACAAAATTCTTTTTGAAATTTGGGTACAAATTTTTTGTCCCACATTTCAAGACCGATTCCCAAATCTTTACAACATCTCATAATTACATTGCTTTTTGTGGCCTCGCAGGCATCACTCCAAGTCATTTGGGCATTAGATTCAATGTAATTTTGCTCACCTATGGCCGATGCAGCATATTTCCCTTTGATATACAAAGCATATTCACGGCATACCACACTACCGATTTTCACGAAACCACCAAGAGGGCGCAGAGACCAATTACCCATACCAAAGGCATCGTTGAGCATCTTGCGATACCGTACATGGCTTAGATATATCTCTCCTGTAGGCTTGATCTCTATATCTTCCATTCTAACAGGCTGTGTAAGCTTATCCGATATTTCCTTTGAAATATCCAAGGTAGATATTCCGGTAAAAATCTCAGGGGCAATCGTTCCAATTTCCACAGATTCCTTTTGTAAATAATCATTACAACGCATTTCCCCAGTATGCTTATCTAAGACCTCCGATACATCCACTTTGTCAATTACTTTTTGCATGGTTGTATTACCCATAAATTCTCCTTAATTATGTTGTGAACAGTTCGCCATCCCGCATTGTCCGCAAATATTTGAGTTCTGCGGGTGAAAACAAGTTTGTACGAGTTCGTTATCAATAGGTTCATACGGTTTAAAACACACTGGACAGCGTTCTTTTCGCCCTTTATTAGATATACGTCCATATTGTGCGTAAGGATCAAATTTTGGTTCAGGGAGTTCGTTGCTCATTTTTTACTTCCTTTGGCTTTCCTTCTTCGCACAACTGGATTGCATTTGTTAAAATTTCCCTGAATCCTTTTAAATATTCAGCTTGTGTATAATCTTCTACATCACATGCTTCATCAATTTTAGTTCTGATTAAATCTCTTTCGTTTCTCAGATACTTTCTTACTGGTTCAATTTTGCTTCTTCTTGCCATTTATTCCTCCACTTCAAATTCTATTGGGATTATTTGATAATCTTTACTAATATTTCTTACCTCGTCGGGTGATAAATAAACATTAGTTGTTATTGCTATAGGATGTGGCATAGTCATTCTCCCTAATGGTCGCATTCCAAAAAACCCCGAGCGTTTCACCTTCCTTTTTGGCCGAACCGGAATTTCCTTGATGGGGTTCTCCCAAAAAAGAATTTGACCACCACTATTAAGATATTCTCCTTTAGCATTAAAGGATGGATTATAAACAGCGGGAATGTCAATGTCTGGTTGTACTGCAATATTATAATTATGTGTATAGTTAATTACAGATATTAC
>CAYGED010000306.1:0-1735 GCA_964348555.1 uncultured Coxiellaceae bacterium | reverse complement strand
AGGTTTGCGACGGCATCAAACTCAATCTCTTTGGCCTCTTCAATAAATTTGGAAACTGTTATAGGAAATTCCTTAGAGACTAAACGAGGATCAGAAAGTAATTGTTTTAACTCGTTTATGTTATGACAGATACGCATCAAGGTTCCTGATAGAACGTAAGACGGGCGGACCAAAACCGGAAAGCCGACATTGTTGCAAAAAGAAAGTGCATCGGATAGTGTTGTAAATTTATTCCATGGAGGTTGTACAACTCCCAAATCATCAAGAAGTTTTGAAAATTTACTGCGATCCTCTGCTCTATCTATATCATCGGGGTTTGTTCCTAGAATGTAAGCTCCATAACGCTTGAGTGCTGCAGCACGATTGTTGGGTGTTTGTCCTCCTACAGAGACAATAATACCCATAGGGTTTTCAAAATCATAAATATCTGCAATTCTCTCAAACGTGAGTTCTTCAAAATATAGTTTGTCGGAAATGTCGTAATCAGTAGAAACAGTTTCGGGATTGCAGTTAATAATTATTGATTTCTTTTTATGATTTTTCAGCTGAGTAACTGTATTTACAGAGGTCCAGTCAAACTCGACAGATGAGCCAATACGATATGGCCCTGATCCAAGTACGATAACTCCATCTTTATTTTCCGGTTTTACATCGTGATGGCCGCCGTTATACGTCATGTATAAATAATTTGTTTTGGCGGGAAATTCTCCAGCTAAGGTATCGATCTGAAATACCGATGGGACTATCCCCAGTTTTTTTCGCAGTTTTCTGATCTCAAGTCCAGTCGTGCCGGTTAGCTCTCCAATTTTTTTATCTGAGAAACCAAGTTGCTTAAGGTTAAGTAAATTATCGTAAGTCAGACGGTCCCGAGCACTTCCCTCTCCCTCTGGGAGAGGGTGTCGGGTGAGGGAGAATAGCTTTTTTTCTGCGTCAACAATATTCTTAATCCTGTACAAAAACCAGGGGTCGATACCTGTAAGTTTGTAAATGTTTTCAACAGACAAATTCTCTTTTATTGCTTGTGTTATGGCAAACATGCGCTTGGGGGTCGGATTTTCTAAAAGCGATTCAATCTTGGTATTATTGGTCAGTAAAAGCTTGCTTGTTGCGCCCTCAAAGTCCAAATCCAACATACGGATGGCTTTTTGGTATGCTTCTTCAAATGTTCTGCCAATTCCCATCACTTCTCCTACCGATTTCATGCTGCTGCCGATTCGTTCATCCGCTCCTTTGAATTTTTCTATATCCCATCTTGGAATTTTAACGACGATATAATCCAAAGCTGGTTCAAAAGCGGCTTGTGTTACATCAGTAACCTTATTTTTGATATTTGTAAGATTTTTGCCTAGTGCGAGTTTAGCCGCCACGTATGCCAAAGGATATCCAGTCGCCTTACTCGCCAACGCAGAACTCCTCGAAAGCCTAGCATTAACTTCGATAACATAATAATCCAGTGAAGATATTTCACTCGTGGTACTTGTGGTACTCTTGATACCCGTGATACCCTTCGGATTAAGCGCAAACTGCACATTACACTCCCCTACTATTCCCAAACTTCTGACAATATTTATAGACGCAGATCGCAGCGTATGATATTCAAAGTTATTGAGGGTTTGACTTGGAGCCACCACGATTGAATCTCCCGTATGGATTCCCAGCGGATCCATGTTTTCCATATTGCAGACGGTTATGCAATTGTCATATTTGTCCCGAACAACTTCATATTCTATTTCTT
>CAYGED010000305.1:326-1764 GCA_964348555.1 uncultured Coxiellaceae bacterium | reverse complement strand
GCGGATGCTATCTCCGGTAGCCGTCCGGGTGCACGTCGTGATAGCGTAGAAAACTATTTGAAACGCTTGCAGGATCTCGAGGCGATTGCAAATGGATTCAAAGGTGTTGAAAAATCTTACGCCCTCCAAGCTGGTCGTGAGATTCGTATCTTTGTTACTCCAGACCAGATCACAGACCTCGAAGCCAAGACTATGGCTCGCGATATCGCCGTAAAGATTGAAAATGAGTTGAAATATCCAGGCGAAATCAAGGTGAATATTATTCGAGAGATGCGGGCAATTGAATTCGCGAGATAATAAGCAACCAACAATACACAACAAACGACTGCCCCGTTTTGCTCCGCAAAACGGGGCAGTTTAGGAACTATACAGTTAAAAATCGAGGTGGTCCCGCTTGCGGGACCACCTCGATTTTTATTTTACTTAGCCAAAGAAAAACTCGTCCCGGAAGCGGAACGAGTTCTGCGCCTAATAACTCCTTGTGACGGGGAAAGCTACAGCTCCCTCTTGGTTGACCCTCCGCCATATTGAAGTTATGACAATCATGTTCTTCTCCGCATTCACTAAAATGAGCGGGGCTTTTATTTCTTCTGCGATGACCACATTCGGACAGATGATTCTTGGAATGTCTGGCAAACGACCAAAAACACTCCGGTACACTGTTAGCAATACAAGAACTTCTGCAAGTGACGCGTGGCCATCCGGACCACCCTGTCGTACCAGTTCATTCGCCGACAGACCGCGGTGGGTTGCATCTGGACAGGTATCCACTTCCGCAATTCTCCATCTCATGCCCGGCCTGAAATTTTGCCCTGCCGTTAACGAGCCACAAACACCAACCTGTTTCTCGTCTACAAACACACGCATCTTTTCTCTCATCTTTGGGAGCAAATCAACTCCTTTGAGATCTAGATGTATTACCAACCTGATCACCTTGTCGTTCAAGGAATTGATAGCCGGTATTGATGGGATACGAAGACCTCCACCGTAGAGGGGTCTGTAAAGACTAGTCCACGAGAAAGATATTGCGGCATCTCTGTTGTTATATTTTATTTCATTGAAGCTCACCATGTAAGCCCTCCATGGCCCATACTACTCATAACTAAAATGCGGTCAAGTTTTAAAATTTTGTTTACTTGATGTGTCGCGAGCAAAATATAGTCTTATTTTGAGCCATTTATTCGAGCCTTGGGTAGGTTATGTACCCAAAAACCTTGTATTGTAAGGGAATTATATACACCTTCTGTCAACTGTTTCTCCCCTTTCCTAAAATATGGCTTAGTATATACTTATATAGGAAGTGTACATTGTTGAGAGGTCGAATAGTTTATTAGATTTGTAATTTTCTGCGCAAGCAGATACAACAAATGAATAAAGCATCTATCGTAGAGGCAGTGCATGGCGTATTGAATACGACCAAAGTGCAAGCTGAGCAAGT
>CAYGED010000305.1:0-316 GCA_964348555.1 uncultured Coxiellaceae bacterium | reverse complement strand
TGATACTGTTTTCGATTCTATCGTAAAGTCACTCAAAAAGGGTGAAGAAGTATCAGTTGCTGGTCTTGGTATTTTCTCGGTGAAAGCCCGAGCTGCTCGTCAGGCTCGTAACCCACGTACAGGCGAAGCGGTAAACGTACCAGCTCTGAATGTACCGAAGTTCCGTGCTGCAAAGGCCCTCAAAGACGCAGTGAAATAATATTGCGAATGGTGGTCGGGGCCGATCACCTGAAACAATCTTTTTTCTCTGGAGAAAACCACAAAACCGCCTTTCGGCGGTTTTGTGTTGGGAGGAAGTTGATGGGGGGGGCAAAGG
>CAYGED010000304.1:0-1784 GCA_964348555.1 uncultured Coxiellaceae bacterium | reverse complement strand
GAGCCTTACCCGCCGAAGATGAAATCGCGTAACGGCGTTTGCTTTTGCTCGTTGGGTGGTGATTGCATTTATCGGGCTTGCAGGCATTGGTTATTTGTGTTTTGTCTCATTGCCTTCAGTATTGGCGCCCGCGGAAGACATGGGTGCGTTTTTAATTAAAATAACGCCGCCCCCCAATGCCAGTTTCGCTTACCTCGATGATTACAGTAAAAAAGTTGAGTCGATGCTGAAACACATCCCCGGTGTGCAGTCCGTCATGATGACAGACAATATAGATCAAGGTGGGTTTGGTTTTGTTATTCTCAAACCGCTTTCTTTGCGTCATGAATCCCAGCAACAAATCATGCGTGAAGTGATTGAGCAATCCCAAAAAAATCCGGGTGCAAAAGTGGCCGCGTTTAATATGAGTACGCTGGGTGGAGGGGGTCGATCGGGCGATTCCGTCGCTATGCAAATTAGCACTGATTCTTCTTATCAGAATCTACATTCCATTGCAGAAAATTTTATTGAGAAAGTAAAAAATTACCCTGGTATTTCGAGTAGCGATCAAGATTTAGAAATGAACAATACGCAATATGTCGTTACCATTAACCGAAACTTGGCGGCTGCATTGCAAGTGAACGTGAGCGACATTAATGATACGTTGAAGACCATGTTGGGTGGATCCGTAGCCACTCGATTTAACTGGGATTCGCGAGATTACGATGTTATGTTACAAATTTCTCAGCATCGATTGCAGAATTTAGCTGTCATCAATCAATTGTATGTGCGAAGTGCCGCAGGGCAAATGATTCCGCTGTCGAGCTTAGCGAGTGTGAAGCAAGTGGTAGGTCCTCAAGAATTGCCGCACGAAAACCGTTTACGCGCGGATACAGTTGAGTTTCAGTTGACACCCGGTACGCCAATGGGGAGTGCCATACACTATTTGCAAGAAACCGCAAAAAATACCTTGCCCGATGGTGTGCAGTTTCGTTTTAGTGGCGTAGCAAAACGCATGCTGGATTCCAAGCACACGATGGCTGGTTCACTCACGTTGGCTATTATCTTTATTTATTTGGTGTTGGCTGCTCAATTTGAAAGTTTTATCGATCCATTTATCATCATGTTAACGGTGCCTGTTTCGATTGTGGGCGCACTGCTTACACTTAAATTGACGGGTAACAGTCTTAGCATTTATACCAATATTGGTTTTGTGACGTTAATTGGTTTAATTGCAAAGCATGGTATTTTAATTACGGAATTTGCAAACCAAAAACGTCGTCAAGGAGTTGAAATGATGAAAGCGATTGTCGAAGCAGCGACCTTGCGATTACGACCGATTTTAATGACGACAGCCGCCATGGTTATTGGTGCGGTTCCTTTGGTATTGGCAGGAGGGGCTGGAGCCATCAGCCGACACCACATTGGTTGGGTGATCGTGGGTGGCTTGTTGTTTGGCACGTTTTTCTCGTTGATCGTTGTGCCGGTAGCGTATTCTTATCTGGCTAAGAGGAAGCGTGTTTTAGTCGAAACGCCCGACGCTTCTCGCTTCGGGAATCATTAGGTTTTCACCAACCACAATGACGTCGCTTTTTAATTCGTTCACGCGTTTGATCGAAGACACACTGGTATTATAGTGGGTTGCTAATCGGCTGAGAGAATCTCCAGAACGAACGCGATGATCAATCCAATCATGTTGTTCGGCTTTCTTCTTCGACGCGAGCGCGAGAGGGTGTTCCCTTAATTCTGCTAAATTTGTTTTTAGAGTGTCGGCTTTATTAATCGGAACGAGGATATGATAGACA
>CAYGED010000303.1:0-1808 GCA_964348555.1 uncultured Coxiellaceae bacterium | reverse complement strand
CTTCAATCCCAATGGCCAGCATCATCAGCGCGCGGAGCACCGGCACCATCGCATCCCAAAAATAAAGCGTGCTAATAACAGCCGGTGAAGCATGTACCACACCTGAAAAAAAGCCAGTGATTGAAGTGATGCATCGCGTTTTAACGTTGTAAGTCAGCCATTGACGAAACGCATTTGGCATGGCGTCGATGTGATCCAAATGCGCAACGGCTCGGCTCATCGTGAGACCCAGTACACTGAGCACTTGTATCCAACCCTGATCAATTTCATTCGATAAGAGAAATCCTTCGAGTAAGTGCGTGCCGCAAAGTGTGAGAAAGATAACATAACGCAGCCAATAAGGGCTAAATTGACTGATGGGCCCTTCAGCACCGGTGACGAGTTTCGTAAAAGCTTCCCGTCCACCCCAAATATTTTTGTATGTATGAGCAACGGGTATTGCACCAAATCGAGCGGCTAACGGAAAAGTGGGAATAAGTGCGAGTGTTTTAATGAGTCTATCATCGTCAACGCCAAACGTTTCGATGAGCGATTCGCTTTGGGTATAAAGTCCATATAAAGCAGCGGCTAAAAACGGAAACGTAGAAAGGGTAATCACGGATTTGGTCATTATCTCTTTGCCTAGCAATTTGTTTCCCTGTTCAGTGGGCTCACCATTCTCAATGCTGTTGTAATCTTGGCTGTTGCGATCCCCCAGTAGTTCTGCTTCCTCATGATGGTGTTGATGAGGGTGGGTATGATCGATCATCTCAATCAGTTCGTTCATACCCAGCAGGCCAGAGAAAATAGCCATCAAAATTTTTAAAGCACTGTCAACGTGAAAAGGGTCGTCGTCGACACTGGAATTGTAAAAAATAAGCGCGGATGTGATAGCAACAAATGTAGCAATGGTGTAATGTAAAGACTTCTTACGCATGTATCTGACTCCAGTGGTGGGTTGATCTTATGAATGGTAATAAGTCTCATTCTCATTTGCAAGACCCCAGCGAGTCAAGATGAATTGTATCAAAAAAATACAAATTACTGTGCTACTCGTGCTTATCTTTTCTGGCAACGTGTTTGCAAAAGAATTCTTGCCCAAGACGGAGTTCCAAGTTTGTTTTACCCCCTATCAAAATTGTACGGCAGAAATCATTCACGTAATCGATGCTGCCAAGAAAAGCATTTATATGCAGGCTTATTCATTTACGTCCAGGCCAATTGCTCGTGCGTTGATTGACGCGAAAAGGCGAGGCGTTAAGGTGTCTGTAATTTTAGATAAAAGTCAGTTTATGCCTGATCACTATTCTGCAGCACGTTCTTTAATCAAGCGGGGCATTTCAGTGTGGAATGATGATGGCTTGGATATCGCGCATAATAAAGTGATTATTGTGGATGAATCGGTTGTTGAAACCGGATCATTTAATTACACGAATTCGGCTCAGCACTATAATGCAGAAAATGTGCTGATTATTTATAGCAAAGCACTAGCGCAAGCGTATCTAAACAATTGGATTCGCCGAGAGCGGGTGTCTCGGCGTGTTGAGCATTAAAATAGACAGGTAATAAAAATCCCTGGGCTTACGCCCAGGGTATTTTTATCCCTGTTTTAGATCACGGACGCGAAGTGAATTCGCGTCCGTGACCCAAGGGGGAGAATCGCGGTTTCTTGCGGCGCTACGCAATCCTGCTTCGCTAGCAAGACGGCCCTCGGCATCCTGCCTCGGGCGCTCGCCGGCGCAAAGCCTTCGGCTTTGCGTTTATTCCGGCTCGCCCCCCTTGGGAATCCCCCATCGCGCAAGGTAACCCTGACCTAACGGTCAGGGTTT
>CAYGED010000302.1:0-1813 GCA_964348555.1 uncultured Coxiellaceae bacterium | reverse complement strand
TAGGGAAACTCTCAAGTTTGATATTGCCGATTCGTCTAATGGTAGGACAACGGATTCTGGATCCGTTTATTGGGGTTCAAATCCCTGATCGGCAGCACATGAGTATGTGTACCACTTGTAGAAATTTGATAGAATAATATGGCACATCATGAACATACATCCAAAAAAGATTCAGGGTGATATGAGAACATTGATTTCAACATTATGGATATTCGTAATGTTTAATATTCTTGCTGCAGATATTCTCTCCTTCATGTATCCCGGATTTCTCAAAGAATTAATGACTGGATATGCAGGACCAGTTGAGATCACGCCGATATTTTTGTTGGTTGCGGCAGTAATGCTAGAAATTCCAATTGCCATGATTGTCCTATCCAGGGTTTTAAAACATAAGCCTAACCGGTACACAAACATTGTCGCAGGGGTTATAACTACTGCTTTTGTTATATTCGGCGGGTCAACATACCCCCACTATATCTTTTTCGCAACGATAGAAACCATCTCGTTATTGCTAATTATTTGGCTTGCATGGAATTGGCAAAACCCTGATAGCACATAATCGCTATGGAAACGAAAGAAGAATTATTATTTAGGAAACAGTCTTTTCTGATTGCGGGTTTGTCAGGAATTATTATCGCAATAGGATATGCCTTTCTTCCGGTAGCCTTTGCAATCTCTGGATTTCCTCTACCTACAGATGCTTCTGGGTGGGTAACTTATCTAGAAGACAAAACGAATATCTGGTGGTGGATCATATGGCTTTCAATAATTACAAATATTTTGTATCTACCTTTTTCTTATGGTTTGTACGAACTTTTAAAAAAGAGTTACAAAAACCTTATCATGTTGGTCTGTGCATTATTTACGCTTTTTGTTTTTCTGGAACTTTCGATAACCTGGTCACATTACCCTACAATTATTGAATTGTTTCAAAAATACAACCTTGCTTCATCAGAATCACAACGACTAATGATTTTATCGGCAATAGAATTTTCATCTACCTCTTTTCAAACACATGTGACAGCTTTTTATACGATTGTAATTCCTTCGCTTGCAACTGTTCTGGCTAGCTATGTAATGTACAAAAGCAAAGAGTTTGGAAGAATCATCCCTTTAATAGGATTTATTTCCGGATCTTGTAATACAGTTTCTGTTTGGGGAGGATTTTTTTTTGAATCCCTGGAAAGACTTGTTATACCAGGATCTTTTTTAATTTTACTCTGGTTTTTGGGAACAGGCATTAAATTAATCAATAAAAGTAGAAATTTATAATGCTAAATGAGCTTATTCAAGTAGAAGATGGCATTGTTTTTACCAAGGCAATATGTAATACCTTCAAAAATTTTCTTTCCTTCGACTATTGCCATGAACGGGTTTAGACCGCCCTGCTTAGCAATCTCGCAACTATCCTCACCTCTATAATTCGTCGGGCATTTTGTGCTGAAATGTGCTATAATAAATGTAGTAATTTAGCTTTAATACGGCAGGATGAAATACCAACAGTCAAACCCTTGTACCAGATGTGGCAAAGAAAGAATAGATGCCAAATCTTGGGTTGAAACAATAGATACCTTCAACGGCAAAACCACAATAACCCACACCGAAACTGTTTGCCCAGATCCTATTTGCCAAAAAGTAGTTGCTGAAGGCCTTGCAAAACAAAAAGAAAAGTCAGATACTTTAAAACATGACCGTGAAGAAAGAATGAAAAAATCTCAGGAAAATAGAAGGCGAAGCAAGCTCAACTAGACAGACTTTTCAATCTCCAATTTTCTTCTCACCAAGTTTTTGCTCAAAATGTTATACTTATTAC
>CAYGED010000301.1:0-1813 GCA_964348555.1 uncultured Coxiellaceae bacterium | reverse complement strand
CCCATAAAGTGAATAAACCCGCTTTGAACATGTCGCAATTGTGCTGTTTGATTGGTTTGGTTGTGAATCGTATCTTTTATTTCAATGCGATCATGATGAATGACAAATTCGCGCTTTAGTGTCACTTCCAAATGTTTTTCACGAAATATCAAAAGCCAAGCCATCATCTTTTTCATCCATAAATTAAATCGCATGACGTTCCCACCCAGAAAAAATGCGATTCGTAAAATCAAAAATTTTGCCGCACTTTGTCGCATTCGGTTCGTGATTTGAAACCGAGTTTCGAAGCTGAGACGCTGATTATTTTCATTTTTCCACTGCCCATTAAAAACACCCGAAAATCCCTTCGTTTTCCCCACTTCCACCATGTAACCCGAGCTGATAAATAACGTTTTTCCTCGCGACAGCGAATCAACCTGAATCATACCCCCATTCAATCGACCATGGATCTGCGCATCGCCAGAAAATAAAGAATAGGTTGTGGTTTCATGACAAAAGAAATCTTTCTTGGGTTTTGTCGCCTCAACAACAGGGGCTGTTGGTGGAAGCAAACAAACACGTGTGTAATCCGATAAGAGCGGAATTAAATTCGTTAAATCCGTATTTGTTGGTGTAACGCAGAGCTGATCCGTAACGATATCCCTCACTAAACGTGGTAACTCCGGATGAATACCATAGCGAGCTGCTACTTCAAAACCGGAGGGATAAAGCAAATGCGTGCCTCGCGTGCCATAGCTGCCACCATTTCCCGAAACACGATTTAAAAAATGGGAAGAAAAATCAACCGCACGTCTCAAGCTATCTAGAATAGTATCGTCGGACGATCGTTGATAACAGGCTGCCAAATAGGCAATTCCACGCGTGTGATAACCCAAGTCAGCACCGGCATATTCATAAAACGCACCGCTTTTTGCTTGGCGCTGAATCACTTTTTGCAAAATGACGTGAGCGCGTCGCTTAAAAATATCTCGATTTTCAGGCAGCCAATCCGCAATATCTAATAGCGCGGACACGTTTGCTAAACAATGATTGGAATTAAACCCATGAAGTTCCTCGTAATCCGTTAAAAATTTTGCCGAACGTAACGCCGCTTTTTGAAGCGCTTCTACTGTATGCAAGGATAAATAAGGCTTCAATAATTCCGCGACGGATACCAAATCGTGCATCACGAAACCCGCCGAAACAATCGAATTATCTTTCGGTAACCATTGATCGAAACCACCAGAGCGACACTGGTCACGACAGCAAAAAAGAATAGCGGCCTCGATCCACTTTAATAAATCTGCATGTCGATAATAGGGATTGTTGGGCTGCTGAAGTTGATACAAATAAGCCAGCGGCAAAGCAAATTTTTGCAGATCCGCATTGGCAATATCAAAAGCGCCCCATGCCCAATGCAGTCGATCAAAACAACCATAAGTGGGCGAATACGGATCTCTATCTAAAAAAGACAGTAGTCGCGTGGCTTCATGAATGACGTACTGTTGATAAATATCTTGCCTCACTGGATTAGTTTCCTGTTGTGCTATAAAACTAAAATCCCCCGCCTCGCTTACGCTCGTCTGCCCCCTTTACAAAGGTGGTGATTAATTTAAATTGCCCCCTCCTTTGAAAAAGGAGGGCTGGGGAGAATTTAGATTACAAAATAAACTTCAACATAAAAATACTCCCTTCGCAAAGAGAGTGAGATCAATCCCGAACAGAATACGGATTCGCGGCATTATTGGCATAATTTTTCTTTTGGGCTTCCAAATACACTTCTTCACCTTTGCGAAGAATCGACGTTTGAAAGACATTCAGCGCCATTTTCGCT
>CAYGED010000300.1:0-1850 GCA_964348555.1 uncultured Coxiellaceae bacterium | reverse complement strand
GAATAACGCTCTACTGATGGAGAACGTGGATGATACGCTTTTCAAATGCAAGTAAAAGCTATCCGAATGGACACCGCGCCTTGTCCGACGTTTCATTTGAAATCGATAGCGGTGAAATGGTTTTTTTAACCGGTCATTCGGGCGCGGGGAAAACAACCTTGTTAAAACTCGTCATGATGATCGAATCCATTTCACAGGGCCAGCTTTTTGTTGATGGAAGAAATCTTTTACATTGGCCCACACGACAAATCCCCTTTTTGCGTCGCCGCATCGGCATGATTTTCCAAAATCCACAGCTGCTACACGACCGAACGGTTTTTGATAATGTCGCCATTCCATTAATGATTAATAATTCCCAGCAGCGAGAAATCAAAAAACGTGTTCAAGCTTCTCTTGATAAAGTCGGCTTACTTAACAAAGCGCATCTTTCTCCGCTCAATTTATCCAGTGGAGAGCAACAACGAATCGGAATTGCTCGTGCCATTGTCAATCGTCCTTCCATCGTGTTAGCGGATGAGCCTACTGGAAACCTAGATCCCACGCTGTCATTCGAAATCATGCATCTATTTGAGGCGTTTAATGCCGTTGGTGTTACTGTTTTAGTGGCCACACACGATTTATCACTCATTGCTTCATTGAATCATCGAATTATCACACTTGAAAACGGAAAATTAATTGGAGATCAGCGCGATGACCGTTAACGCCAGTTCATTTCAAGACGTTAAAAGACGCAATAAAATCAGCGCTTGGTTTACTAACCATGTCCGTGCTTTTATGGCGGGGTTTAGTGAATTGCTGCGAACGCCTCTCGCGAGTTTAATGACTATTGCCGTCATTGGAGTGGCGATGGCATTGCCTTCTGGATTTTATCTATTGCTTGAAAATTTTCAATTATTAAGTAAATCTTGGAGCGGTCGACCCACGATCTCTCTCTATCTCAAACAAACAAGCGATGATGAAGAAATAAAACAATTTCAAGCGCAGTTGAAAAATTACCCCACTGTTCAAAGCGTGAAATACATCTCTTCCGATGAAGGCCTTAAAGAATTTGAAAAGTTTTCACCCTTTAGCCATTTAACCGACATACTGCAAAAAAATCCGTTACCGCCGGTTTTGATCATCACGCCCAAGAAAAAAACCGCTTCTCCAGAAATACTCAAAAAAATGTTGCAGACACTGCAAACATCCACGCTGGTTGATTCGGCTGAATTAGACATGGCGTGGGTTGAACGTCTCAATGACATTACCTTAATTGGAAAACGCATCACTTATACCGTTGCCATTCTCTTTTGCCTGGGTGTTGCTTTGATTATCGGAAATACCATACGCTTGACAACCCAAACCCATCGCCAAGAAATTAATATTTTCAAATTGGTCGGCGCCACAAACGCATTTATCCAACGCCCATTTTTATATCGTGGATTCTGGTATGGATTACTGGGTGGGGCGCTCGCTTGGATCTTGGTTCTGCTGACGCTTTGGGGACTAAAATCACCGGCTCAACAGTTAGCCGAGAGCTATGGCAATCATTTTATTTTTCGGGGCCTAACACTCTCCGTTGGCATCGGAATTATTATCCTTTCCAGCGTTATGGGACTCATGGGATCATGGATAGTCGTCCGCCGTCAGCTGACAACGCCTGAAGAACTTTAAGAACCTGTTTAAAATCTTTATTGATCTGTTAAACTACGGCGTATTAAAAAATTTAAAAAGTAAGTAGCCCGTATGAAGCGAAGCGGAATACGGGATTCGTAGATTCACCGTAAAAAAATAATTCCCTCCACAAAGTATTTATTTCCTTCGATAATCAACCACTGCCACCACCCTTTTAATTTCTTAATTTCCCGTAT
>CAYGED010000299.1:0-1865 GCA_964348555.1 uncultured Coxiellaceae bacterium | reverse complement strand
GTCAGTGGGGAGCGCGTTTATTCGCGTTTGAAATTTGAATCGGGTACGCACCGCGTACAGCGCGTGCCCGTCACGGAGTCGCAGGGTCGCGTACACACATCTGCATGCACGGTGGCTGTGTTACCAGAAGTCGAAGAAATCGATCACATTGATATAAATCCCGCTGAGTTACGCATCGATACCTATCGAGCATCTGGTGCAGGGGGACAGCACGTCAATCGAACCGACTCAGCCGTCCGAATAACGCATTTACCCACGGGTATCGTTGTGGAATGTCAGGACGAACGTTCGCAACATAAAAACAAGGCGCGTGCGATGTCGTTATTGCAGTCGCGAATTTTATCGGCTGAGCGAGAAAAGCAAGCGCAAGAGCAGGCTGAAAAAAGACGTTTGATGGTTGGCAGCGGTGATCGATCAGAGCGAATTCGGACGTATAATTTTTCACAGGGGCGAATCACCGACCATCGCATTAATTTGACCCTTTATCAATTGGACGTGGTCATGGATGGTGACCTCGATCCGGTGATAGCTCCTTTAATTAGAGAATTACAAGCCGAGCAATTGGCTTCGTTGAGTGAGGAATAGGTGACGACGGTTAAACAGGCGATTGAAAAAATTGAGCCGCAACTGCGGGATGTTTCTGAATCGCCACGATTAGATGTTGAACTCATTCTTTCCGCTGTGATTAAATCAACGCGTGAAGAATTGTATGCGCATCCCGAGAGAAAACTGACCATTCGATCGCAAAGGCAGCTCATTAAGTTGATCGATCGCCGAAAAAAAGGTGAGCCCGTCGCGTATTTGATTGGGCACAAAGAATTTTGGACATTAAATCTCGATGTTAATTCACATGTGTTAATTCCGCGCGTTGAAACTGAATTACTGGTCGAGTGGACACTGAATCAATTTCCCAAAGAGGAAAAAATTAAAATTGCTGATTTAGGAACGGGTTCCGGGGCGATTGCATTAGCGCTTGCTTCAGAATGTCCGAATTGGCAAATCGACGCAGCGGACAATTCCAGCAAAACAATTAAAGTGGCAAAACAAAATGCGAAAAAAAATGGAATTAAAAATGTAAAATTTTATTTGGGCGAATGGTGCGATGCCTTGCCTCGAAATGATTACCACGCTATTTTAGGTAATCCACCTTACGTTCCCGAAAGCGATTCGCACTGGCCACACCTGCGATTTGAACCTCGCGAAGCTTTAGCAGCGGGTGGTGATGGGTTAGCCGCCATCCGAGAAATTATTCCTGAGGCTCGTAATTTTTTAATGGACGGGGGCTGGCTGGTCCTGGAACACGGTGATCAGCAGGCGCTAGCAGTGGTGGCGCTGATGCAAGATGCGGGCTATCGGGAGGTGAGGGACTTCCCCGATTTAGCAGGATTGCCGCGCATGGTTGTTGGAAAAAAATAAAGCCCTGGGTTCTTAGTGACAATTTTGTGATACCATTGCCCCTCAATTTTTTATCGTTGAGCACGCAATGAGTTTACCAAACAACAAAATCGGTATATTGCTGATTAATTTGGGGACGCCCGAGGCCCCCACCACGTCGGCGGTTCGGCGCTATCTCCGCGAGTTCTTGTCCGACCCCGAGGTGATTGATTTGCCTGCGTTGTTTCGTTGGCTCTTGTTGCGATTGATTATTTTGCCACTGCGATCAAAACGATCGGCACGGTTGTATCAAAAAATATGGACGGATCGAGGATCTCCCCTTTTTCTCAATAGCCAATACTTGCACCAGGCGTTGAGTGAAAAAATGGGAGGCAAAGTAACCATTGCGCTGGGCATGCGTTATGGAAATCCTTCTCTGGCCTCAGCCTTAAATGAGTTATCGGATTGTCGGCGTGTGGTCGTGTTGCCCT
>CAYGED010000298.1:0-1866 GCA_964348555.1 uncultured Coxiellaceae bacterium | reverse complement strand
GGTTATATTATAACCATTTGAAAAATATGGCTAAAATACAGGAAATACCCCGTGGCTTGCCACGGGCTATTTATTGCCAGATCCGGGCTATGCTACTTTCTTTAGATAAGGGGGCGATTAATTTAAATTATCTACTTGCTCAGGTTCTTAGATCTCGCCCGAGTAATTCGCGTTCGAATACACGTTTTGGACGTCGTCGAGGTCTTCAAGCATTTCCGTTAAGCCTAGCATGGTTTCGGCATCTTCTTTTCCGAGCGTTATTTCAGTCGAGGCGAGCATCATGACTTCGGCGTGTTCGGGCTTCAAACCACCGGCGATCATGGCGTCGCGTACGGTTTCAAAGTTCTCGGCTTGCGTGGTCACATCAATGCTGCCGTCATCGTTCGTGACGACGTCATCGGCACCCGCTTCCAAGGCCAGCTCCATAATTTTCTCTTCATTGCTGCCCGGGGCGAACGTGATCAAACCGGTTTTTTTAAAAAGATAAGCAACGGATCCATCGGTGCCGAGATGGCCGCCGCATTTGGTGAACGCATGTCGCACTTCGCCAACGGTGCGATTTTTGTTGTCGGTTAGGCAATCGACCATGACGGCAACACCGGCGGGGCCATAACCTTCATAGCGAATTTCAGCGAGATTCGCACTTTCATCACCGCCCACGCCTCGCTTGATTGCGCGAAGAATCGTGTCTTTCGGCATATTGCAGTCAAGCGCTTTATCCCAAGCGGTTCTCAGTCGTGGATTTGAGTTGGGATCGCCATCACCCATGCGAGCGGCCACCGTGAGCTCACGAATGATTTTCGTGAAAATCTTACCTCTTTTAGCGTCTTGTCGAGCTTTGCTGTGTTTTATGTTCGCCCATTTGCTATGACCAGCCACTGGATTTCACCTATTTTCGATGTTTACTGGTTTTTAGGCCTAAAATTTCCAACTGTTTGACGTCAACTTCCGATGGAGCGTTGGTTAAAGGGCACCAGGCCGTTTGGGTTTTGGGAAAGGCGATGACTTCACGAATGGAAGTTGAGCCGGTCATGATCATGACTAAGCGATCCAAGCCAAACGCGATACCGCCCATCGGTGGGCAACCGAATTGCAAGGCTTTTAGTAAATGGCCGAATTGCGCTTCGGCGTTTTCTTTGTGTATACCTAATATTTCTAAAATGGCGTATTGCATGTCGATTTGGGTGATACGAATCGAACCGCCACCAATTTCGCTGCCATTTAATACCATGTCGTAAGCGCGTGCGATGGTATCGCCGGGATTTTGTTTTACCGCTTCTGGATCTGTTTTGACAGGTGAGGTGAAGGGGTGATGTAAGGCTTGCCAATCGCCTGCATCTCCTCGTTCAAACATCGGAAAATCCACCACCCATAAAGGCGCCCATTGCTTTTGATATAAATTTTTATCAGCGCATAAGCGATCACGTAACGCACCCAACGATTCATTCACGATTTTCTTTTTATCGGCGCCAAAGAAAATAATATCGCCATTTTCGGCTTTGGTTTTTTGGATAATTTCCATAACGGCTGCTTCGGGCATGAATTTAATGATGGGTGATTGCAGTCCGGCAACGCCTTGGCTCACGTCATTGACTTTGATATAAGCTAAACCTTTCGCGCCATAAATGCCGACGAATTGTGTGTAATCATCAATTTCTTTGCGTGTTAATTCGCCGCCTTTGGGTAATCGTGAAGCGGCGACTCGGCTGTCGGGATTGTTGGCGGGATCTTTAAAGACTTTAAACTCCACGTCTTTTACGATGTCACAGATGGTTAAAATTTCCAGCGGATTTCGTAAATCGGGTCTGTCTGTGCCGTAACGCGACACGGCTTCTTTATAAGTCATGCGTGGGAATGGGTCTGGCA
>CAYGED010000297.1:0-1870 GCA_964348555.1 uncultured Coxiellaceae bacterium | reverse complement strand
AACGATAATCCGACAGCAAGGCATCGTGCCAAAAAATTCATCTTGGACCCTTCCTAGTAACCAATCTTAGAGCCTGTTTTATAGGGCCTGTTTACAATTCGCTAGGCTGGGCGTTATTCGTTGATTTTCTGCGCTCCGCTGCTCATTTACTTCAATGTAAACTGCGCTGCGGTGCTCAAAAATCAACGAATCCCACCTCAGCCTAGCGAATTGTAAACAGGCCCTAGTCAAATAAGCTCTTACATTTTAACGGATCTCGATTGTATCTACGATAGTCAATTGCCCACTTTATTCGCTTTTTTTATGTTGAACGCTTGCGCGAGGAGAGTTTTCCTTGTTAGGCTGGCCACTATGCTTAAAATTTTAGCGGATGACCGGATCCCTTGGGTGTCGGAGTTGTTTTCGAGCTTTGGGCAGCTCATTCTCAAGCCTGCTTCGGCTATCGAGCGACAAGACCTTTTAAATGTGGATGTGCTGTTAACGCGCACGATCACGCGCGTGAATGCTGAATTGCTTGAAGGAACATCGGTATCGTTCGTCGGAACAGCGACGGCAGGGATTGATCACGTTGACGCGGATTGGTTGGAAAAGCATGGCATCACGCTGGCTTACGCGGCAGGGTCGAATGCCAGTGCGGTGACTCAATATGTCCTTTGTTGCGTGGCGTATCTTAGAAAAAATCATCGGCTTCCCATTTCAAAGACCAAAGCGATGGTGGTTGGCGTGGGGCATGTGGGGACGGCCGTGGCACAGGTCTTAAAAGAAATTGGGTTCGAAGTGATGTTAAATGATCCTCCTCGCGCGCAAAAAGAAAAAAACTTTCTTTCAACACCATTAGAAAAAAGTGGAGATGCCGATTTGATTTGCATTCATACACCACTCCTCCATTCAGAACCATTTCCAACGTATCATTTATTTAATGATGCGTTGATATCCCGACTAAAACCTGGCGCTGTGTTGTTAAATGCGGGGCGTGGCAGCGTTATTGATGAAGCCGCTTTAATAAAATATGATCATTTAACATTAGCGCTTGATGTGTGGGAAAATGAGCCAGAAATTAATTTATCGATGTTAAAAAAAACATTGATTGCCACGCCGCACATTGCAGGCTATTCAGAAGAAGTAAAATGGAAAGCAACGTTTAACATTTACCAGCAATTTCTGAAGCATTTTAATTTGTCGGACTCTCATCATTTCAGACGACAGACGCCAATGCCTAGGAAAGATCAACTCGATTTGTCGGTGCTCCATTGGGAGGATAAGGCACTTCAGTTTTATAATCCGATGAACGATACCGTTAAGATGAAGCCATTACTATTGGATAATCCAAAACAAATTGGAAAGAATTTTCTCGACTTACGTACAAACTATTCTTTTCGGAAAGACTTCTTTATAGCCGCCTAGCGAACGGATTTAAAGTGTTTTCGAATCCATCATCCAGTTAAGGCATTAATTTCTTCTAATGACAAACCCGTGGCATCAACAACAAACGCAGGGTCAAGGCCTTTTTTCATTAGGTAGGCAGCAATTTCTCGCTTGGTAGTAAGCTGGTCTTCTCGTCGGCAAACGTCAGCGAGTGTTTTGGTCTCACGTTGAGCCTTTTCATATCCCTCTTGTCGGAATACTTCAGCGAGTGTTTCGGCTTCACGTTGAGCCTTTTCATATCCCTCTTGTCGGAATACTTCAGCGAGTGTTTTGGTCTCACGTTGAGCCTTTTCATATCCTTCTTGTCGGAATACTTCAGCAAGTGTCATGGTGTTTTCTCCTATCTTGGCAGAGACATCGGTTTCAATCATTTTAACAAACTCTTTTGAGTTGTCCAATTCGGCGGTGTTCCAAATGTATTGAAGCGTGCTCATCAGGTAATCGT
>CAYGED010000296.1:0-1885 GCA_964348555.1 uncultured Coxiellaceae bacterium | reverse complement strand
AATCTAAAGGATATGAACAAGCTGGACCAACAGCTGATACTATAACAGAAAATGAAATAAGTAATCATCAGGAAATACTCGAAGAGAGGCATAATAATAACGAACTTTATGATCAATACATTAAAATTTCCAAAACCTTTGTTCCTACCAGACTCTCATAAGCGCATTAACGAATGAAGCAGGGAATTATGTAGGTCGCCAGGCTGAGACAAGGAATGCGTTTGAAAAAATTAATGCGGCAATGCTGTTTCTTTTATGTGCTGCTCTGATGCCAGCGATAACTAACAGTATTAAAGTAGATAAGAACGATAGTTCATCTATCACTGCGTTGACAGGCTCATTAACAGTATTACTAGCCGCTGTATACCCAATTGTAAAGACGTTGAATAATTGTTGTAAGCGCAGTGGTCGTTGCTGCTATGGTATTTTTAATCACTGTCAAAATAAAGATCGAAAAGAGGAGACTCCACTACTGATGGACTCACCTCAGTCCGACAATATCGAACAGAAACACAGCAACGTATAATTTAAATTGTCGAACGTAAAAACTATTTATCCATGCGCCACGGTTGAGGAAGCATTCCTTCCCGATCCGGTGTTTCACTCGCATTTTCCGTTTCGGACTGAACGGTGCTGGCAGGCGGCGACAATGATACGACTTGCTCACCAACGCGCACTGGCATGGATTTTTTATTTTCACCTAATGGTTGCACGTTGGATCCTTTGAAATAACGGGCGGGTTGACCGTTTTTGGGAGGTTCTGCATTCTTCGAATGCGCCGGCTCCGGTAAATTCGTCGCCGGTTGTTTCACCACCCTTTTGGGTTTTTGAAAATTAAATAATACGGGTCTGCCTAACCAGCGATTAATTTGAATGAGGTCTGAAGGCGATAAAGTACCTGCTTGCTGTTTCAAATTAATAATATTGAGCACGTACGTGTAACGATCACTCGCCCATTGTTGCTGCGCTTGATAAACATCGGTAACTGCATTCAGCACATCGACCATGGTTCGCGTCCCCACGGTATAGCCAGCTTGCGTGGCCTTCAATTTATTTTGCGCGGAAGCAATCGCCTGCTCATCCGCCTTAATTTTACTAATGCCCGCATCAACACCCAAATACGCTTGACGCGTTTGTTTCACCACCACGCGATGCGTTAAATCCAGCTGGTCACTTGCCGAAAGAAAATTATATTTCTGTTGTTTGGTGGCAGGCGAAATATAACCGCCTTGAAAAACAGGTAAATTAAGATTCAGTGTCGCACTGACCGTCTGCGTGGTGGTGTTCGGATAACCCAGCTGAACCATCGGGCTGGGTCCGTTTAAACTCGGCGAAGAACCCACTGTTGGCGCTCCATAAGTCAGCTGACCCGTCAATGTCGGGTAACGCAATGCGGCCGTTTGCTTAACGGCCTCGCGTGCGGCCAGCATGGTATTTAACGCTGATTTGATTTGGTAGCTTTGTCGATCCGCCATATTCACCCACGCATTAATATTTCTCGGCTGCGGTATGACAAGCGGTATTGTCTTATTCAATTTATCAAGAGAAGAATAATCTTTTCCCGTAATCGCACGGAGATTTTCCAGCTGATTTTGTAAATTATTTTGGTCTTGGATTTCTTGCGCAATCGCCGCATCGTAACTGGCCTGTGCATCATAAACCCCCGTCACCGCAATCAAACCAACTTTAAATTTTTGTTCGGCCGTGACGAGCTGGTGTAAAAATGATTGCTTTTGTGCGATCGTGAATTGCAATTGGTCATAGGCATATAAAACATTAAAATACGCTTGCGCCGTGCGAAACATTAAATCTTGCGCGGCTGCTAAATACGTTGCCGTCGCTGCTTTTACTGAAAAGCTTGTGCCGATGATGGCTTTCCAGCTGC
>CAYGED010000295.1:0-1891 GCA_964348555.1 uncultured Coxiellaceae bacterium | reverse complement strand
GGGTACGCGCGATGAAATAAAAAATATCAATTCTTTTCGTTTCGTCGAACGCGCCCTGCTCCACGAAATTGAACGGCAGCGTGAAATTTTAGAAAACGGGGGAAAGATCACGCAAGAAACGCGTCTTTATGATGCGGATCTCGATGAAACTCGCTCGATGCGCAGCAAGGAAGAAGCTCACGATTACCGCTATTTTCCTGATCCGGATTTGCTTCCACTCGAAATCTCGGACGCTGACATCGCAGCGGTAAAAAAAACCTTACCCGAGCTGCCCTGGGAAAAACGAAAACGGTTTGAAGAAAATTATAGTTTAAGCGCTTACGACGCTAAATTATTGGCAAATACCCTGGAAACCGCCAACTACTTCGAATCCGTCTTAAAGACCCATAAAAATATTCCTCCCAAATTAGCGGCAAACTGGATCAATGGTGAATTAGCCGCTCTCTTAAATAAATCAAACTGGGGCATCACCCAGAGTCCAATCAGCGCCACGCAAATGGCCGCCCTCCTCCAACGAATTACCGACAACACTTTGTCGACCAGCATGGCGAAAACCGTTTTTGAAAAACTGGGCTCAGGCGAAGGCGACGTGGATGCCATTATCGAAAAACACGGCCTCAAACAACTGTCGGATTCGAGCGAGCTTGAAAAAATTATCGATTCGGTAATCGCCAACAATCCTTCCCAAGTGGCTGACTTTAAAGCGGGCAAAGACAAACTCTTCGCCTTCTTCGTTGGCCAAACGATGAAGGCAAGCAAAGGGAAAGCCAACCCTCAACAAGTGAACGCGCTGCTTCGAAAAAAACTCAGTGTGTAGGATGTGTTTTTTTGCAGAAGTCAGGACGAAGTAGACATTGCACCATAACCATCAACACCACCACTCAGTGTTGAGTTATCGCCACCTTCAATCATCGGATTTGTTCGCCGAGGCCAAAAGGATCCCAAGTCTACACTAAACACAGCTCTTGCAATCCGTCCTAATCCCTCTTCAGGCATCTGTACCTTAATCAACAGCGTGACAAATAACATCCACACGAGCATCATCAATGGCGTGGAAACCAGTAAACCCGCGAAGCCGATATTTTCGGCTTCATCACTATCATGTCGACTAAAAAGACTGGAAGCAGCAGCCGCTATCACGTTAAAAACTGACACAAAGCCTGCAAAGAGTAAGAGGATACCCATTTTTTGACGGCATGTTGTTCTTGGTTTTACTTCACGTCGAACTAATTCCATCTTCTCCTCTGCGCTTGAATTGGAGCTTGGCTGTCGAGTACGATCCTCACTTTTCCATTCACGCAATGGAGACTCACACTCACCAAACGTAACCCCCATCATCACCAAGAAAAAAAATACGCTAAAAATTACGGCAAAACCCTTTAAACCACTCTCCACCGCATCGACTTTTGCATCAGCATTGGAATATAGGTTAGCTCCAACATAATTCGAAAAGCCACCCACACCCGCGGCGAGCACTGTAGCCAATGACACACTTAATAAATTAAGAACAGAATCTCTAACTCGTCGTCTCATGATTTTTCCTCTGTTTTTAGTTTTACGGACCCATCACAATATTAAATTTAGCCCCTCCCTTTGTAAAAGGGAGGTTGGGAGGGATTTTTATAAAAGCTATCACATAAAATCCCCCCTCAATCCCCTTTTTCAAAGGGGGAAGAGAAAGGGATTATTCTACCGATCAAAGCACGAATAATACAATCACAAAAACTTAAACAGGGATTAAGAAAGGCACTTTAGACCGGAAAACCCAGTTGTTAGCCGCGCAAGTCATTCAACAAAGGACTAAACCGTCCTCCAAAACACGCGCTTAGCCGTCTCTTCTTTTTTGCAACCAGGCTTTTTGGCGTCTTTCAACCACTGATAAACGGATTGC
>CAYGED010000294.1:0-1893 GCA_964348555.1 uncultured Coxiellaceae bacterium | reverse complement strand
CTCGCTAATAGTACAAAATCTGGAACCGAATTAATGAACTTTTACAAGGATGACGAAGTAAGCTGGTTTCTTTAGTGCTTAAGGTAGTGCCATTGAGCCCTTAGCCCGGATACTTTGTTGGGTAAAACCCGAGTCCTCAGCTTAGCTTTTCAAAAAGCAGCGGGGTCTTATCGGGGATGATAATCGCCAGCGATTTGGGGTGCCAAGGTTTTATTCGATTGATGTCCCTTGTCTGTGCTGGGATTTTTATTTTTAGCTTTTTCAGTTCGGATTATCGTTTGAATGACAGACACGCTTTCAACGCGAGGATGTTCTAGCTTTAAACCTTCAGAGAGCTTTTGCAAAGCGAACGTAGCTTCGTGGCGTGTGTTGAAATAGCTATAAAGAAGAATATATTGTTCGTGGTCGTGTTCTTCACGCGAAAAATAAATAGCGTTTTCACCCAGCGCATGGTTTTTCGCAAATTTTGTTAAAGCCATTTGATTCGTGTCAGATTTAAGCAAAATAGTATAGCTGGTCGGTGGTAACTCCAATAATAAAATCTCATCGACCGTGTAAGCTTCATGTGGAGCAGATTTTATTATTTTTTTTCGGGTAACTGCTTTTTTAGGTTCTATTTTCTTTGATTTTTGGTTAACCGTTGTATGTGATTTTTCTTTTACCGGTAAATTTTTGGGTTGAGTCTTTGGCTGAGAGACAGGTAAAAGATCGTCGGTTTTAAAAACTGTTTTTGGAATGGGTGAAATTGGGCAATATCGGTTTGGTGCAAAGAGATGATTTTCGATTCGAGGTAAAGCGACAAAATCAAGCGGCTGGGATGGCATCGTGGTATCTTGATTATGGATAACAAGCTTTTTCTCACCCGTTTGTGTGGGAATTGTTTGGGTTGCTGCTGCTGGATGGGCTATAGTGCGACTCATGAATGGAATAGAGTTGTTGCTAGGTACTACATCCGTTGGAAAAAGCACAATGGGGTTAACAGCATTATTGGCTTCTGCTGCGTTAGCGACGGTCCTATGGTCGACTTCTTTTTTCGCCGTTTCTATTATTTTCGTCACTTCTGTTTTTTCAGGTGTTGGGAAAGGAATGGACGTAACGCCATTGAAGCTTAAGCGAAATTGATGGTGGTTTTTTTCCAAAATAACCCCATTTTCATTGATTTCACTGACTTGTACGCCACCGGGTAACTGGTAACCTGGAGTCACTTCGTAATAGTGACCATTCGTGGCGGCGATAGTTGCACTGTAACCGTCTTCCTGATTGTCTAAATAGGATAGTTGATAAGCAAATGGATCGTCACTGCCGGATACAGCTGGAGTTGCGTTGGAAAAATTCGACGAGGGGAAAGTGGCATTGGTTCCTGCTATTTGAGCTGTTTTTTGATTGAGCTCGGCAATCCGCTGGCGGGACTCTGCGATAGCCACTTGTTGTTCCAAGACCTGACGTTCCATTCTCGCGATTTCATATTGATTGACAAGGTTAATGTATTGGCTTGAATGCGTGGCCAGCAACGCTTGTCGTTGTTGTGTTTGTTTGGGTAATTCAGTGCGATAAATAGGAGCATTTGTTTCTGGGTTAAGAGAAACGGAATGGGTTGGCTTGGCGGGGTGTTGAGTGGCACGCTCATCAGCGCGTGGGGACGACGAAGTGGCACCATGGATTAATTGATAAATTTCAAATCCTAAAAATACAAAAACCGCTATTGTAATAATAAGCGTAACGCGTTGTCGTTTATCCGTTTTCATTTTTATGTTCCCCATACAGAAAGATTAATCGTGCCACTGATTAATCCGGTTTTTAACATGAGATTGAAATAATTAATTGAAGTTGGTAATTCATTGAGGGTATCACCAATCAGCAATAACGTTCGAGGTGAATCGTCTTGTAACTGAA
>CAYGED010000293.1:0-1900 GCA_964348555.1 uncultured Coxiellaceae bacterium | reverse complement strand
GTTTCACTTTCGTTTCTTCGAGATTTGCTGTGACCCAAATGTGCTTCACATCCGTAAGCCCGAAAAGGGGCTGGCCGATTTGGGCCACGTCGCCCGCTACGACCCACCGTTTTGAAATGGAGCCGTCCCGCGGTGCGTACACCTTCGTGTGGCGTAAAAGCTCATCGATCACTCCCAGTTTAGCGATCCCGTTGGCGAGTTGGGCTTCGGCAACTTTGTAATTCGCCACCGCAAAATGGGAATCTTTTTCAATTTTATCGAAGTCGATGTAAGAGATGATTTTGGCTTCAAATTCTTGTTTTGCAACGACATAGATATCGTGCAGCTTTTCCATTTCGATCTTTCGGAGCCGTGTTGCTTCTTGTAAAAAAGCGACGTTTGTTGCCGCATCTTCCTTTTGTGAGTTGTAGATGCTTTCGTCAAGTTGGCAAAGCAGTTGGCCCGCCTCTACGCTATCGCCTTCATCCACGTAAAGCTCGATGATGCGCGCCTCGACATCAGAACTGATGGAGATCTGGTACCCGTCGAGAAAGGCGTCATTTGTCCAAACAAAGCGGCGCGAATGGAGATACCACGCTATGCCTATAAAGAGAAGGAGAAAAACCCCCAGCCCAACGAGGAGCATCTTCCAAGATATGGTTTTCTTGGGACTTGTGGGGGTTTCTGGCATTAGCTAGCGAATCCAGCCCAAATCAGGTAGATGCCAACGATCAGCCATACCCACGTCATCACGGTAAAACCTGATTTCGCCATCATGTCTCTCATCATTTTGCTGAACGCATCCGGCCAGAAAACTCTCATCACGCCTTGGATAATGAGCACCCAGCCTACTAACGTGACCACAACAGGCCATGCAGGCACCCAAATATTGTGGCTAATGACAACCAGCAGACCTAAAGCTAAAGCTATAAGGCCTGAAAAAGTCATCAAAGCGGGGTTGTTCAAAGTGTCCATTACCGTTTTCTTAAAACGGGGCTGGTGGACGATCATTGCTAAAGCGATCAAGAACAACCAAAGTCCGATCACTTGGGCATAAAATATGGAAATGCACATAGAGATTGCTCCTATTTGAAACCTCTAAACCTGTCTTTAGCAAATCAAGATTTATTTGGCTTTAAAAATTTCTTTTATACCCTCTCTCCCTTATCCTGCCGAGGTCTCGGCGATCCTTGCTAGTGTTTTTTTTCTTTTGTCGAATTTTTATTTAATTCATTATTTGTTATAATCACGTTGTTTATTAAGTTAACTTGGAATTATTTTTTGGTTATTTTAAAAACTTTAGTTGGATTTGTTTTGCTCTCGTCTTCGTTGCTTGCGGAGGGGGAGGACGGATGGTTTTCTGTTGAAGAGACTCCCAGAACTTACGAGCAGGCGGAAGAGAACGATCCATCCATTTGGGTGTTTTTTTCAAAAAACCTTGGGAAAGAAAAAATTCTCGTCCAGTTTCCAGCCGAGCCGATGTACCTCTATACGGAGGTCGGAAATTTGGAGATTGTTTCGGAGCGGGAAGGAGAGGTCTTGCAACTCACAATTCAAAGAAGCGGCTTGGAGTCGATTCCCATCGGAGATTTTTTCTATTCATGGGAAGGGAAATGGGTGCGCGAACATATTGTAAAAACACCCCATCATTTATATCGCTTTAAGACGGTCAGTCCCGCTCCCGATAGCGTCAGCCACCGCACATTTATCTCCTCATTTTCCATTGAGAAAAGCATCTGATTTTTTAAATTTGTTGCAAAAAAACTTGATCCTTGTGTATGGTATACCTTGTTCTTTTTCAACGAACTTGAGAAGGAAATAGAACGGCAAGATCGTTCCGGAATCTGTCTGGATTCTTAGGGTATATTTTGACAGTGGAAAAAGAGAAGAGTGTTTAGATAAGAACAAGCTTGTGTAAGGT
>CAYGED010000292.1:0-1904 GCA_964348555.1 uncultured Coxiellaceae bacterium | reverse complement strand
AATAATATTTTTATATTTGTTGGGCTGCGCTGGCGCTTAGCCCAACCTACTTGCTGCTTTTTAATCGAATTTTAAGGATTCCAGGTGGGCAGGTCAAATCATTATGTCTAGGTATTGACGTCAACCATCCTTCTTCAAAACAAATCGGATGGATCCGAATGACTATCCGAATTATCTGTCTTCTTGTTACTCCCAGCAGTGCCACTATACACACTTTCACCATTCTCGTTCGGCGAAAATGTTGTGGGTGCGTTTGATTTTTCAAAAATTTCAAAGCGCGCATTAGCCTCCGTTGGCTTTGCCAACAATCCCGTACTGGGATCAATACGCACCATCACTAAGCCAGCTGGCTCTGGCATTGTCGCTTCAGGAGCATGATTTAATGCCGCCTCCATAAACTCCATCCAAATCGGTAGTGCCGCACGGGCACCGTATTCGCGTAATGGCTTCATGTTGTCAAATCCCACCCAAACCGTTGCTTCTAAATTACTGTTGAACCCCGAAAACCAAGCGTCAACTTGATCATTGGTGGTACCCGTTTTGCCTGCAATATCACTTCGATTTAAAGTACGCGCTCGTTTACCCGTTCCAGCTCGGATAACGTCACGCAACACTTGTGTGATCAGGTATGCATTTTGCGGTGTAATAACGCGCGGTGCCATCGGCGAAGGTAATTCATTTTCAGGCGGATTCGGATTGACAATACAGACCGAGCAAGCCATCAATGGTTTTGATTGAAATAAGACGTGATGCAGTTGATCTTCAATCCGATCGATAAAATAAGGGTCTACGCGTGATCCTCCATTGGCAAAAACCGAATACCCATTCGCAATTTGCATCGGAGTAACCGTCCCACTCCCCAACGCTAATGATAATGCACGTGGTAAGGTGTTGGGATCAAAGCCAAATCGTTTTACATAGTCCAATGCGTAATTAATTCCAATCGCTTGCAGCAGACGAATCGATACTAGATTTCGGGATTTTGTTAACGCCTCACGCAATGAAGTGGGTCCATAGAATTTTTTCGTATCATTCACCGGTCGCCACAATTCATTTTCACCCGTATCATTCATCACGATCGGCGCGTCATTGATCATGCTTGCTAATGTAAATTCTTTATTTAATGCAGCCGAATAAATAAACGGTTTAAAATTCGAGCCGGGTTGACGTTCCGCTTGTGTGACACGGTTAAAACTGCTGAGCTCATAATTAAACCCGCCATCCAATGCTAACACAGCGCCGTTTTTTGGGTTTAACGCAACGATCGCTCCTTCGACTTGTGGTATCTGAGTTAAGCGCCACTCTTTATTTTTTAGCTGTTTTACTTCAATCACATCACCTGAGTTTAGAATCTGATGAGCGTATTCGGGATAAGCGCCCACATAACCATTCTCTAATTCAGGCCGAGCCCAGGATAACCCTGACCAAGGAATCGTGATTGTTTTTCCACTCGCCAGTAAAGCTTGCACACTTCTATTTTCAACGGAGATCACAGCCGCTGGCTGAATACCCGCAATAACTGGCACTTGCTGCAACATGCTGATCCAATGCTGCTCTTGAAACTCGCCGAGATTTCTTTTTGGTTTTCGATAACCGTGTCGTTGATCAAATGCGATAAGACCTTGGCGCAATGCTCGATGCGCACTTTTCTGGGTTTTGCTGGACAGTGTCGTGTAAATAATAAGTCCTTTATCATAGGCTGAATTCCCATATTCATCTAACATGGCCTCTCGAACCATTTCCGCTAAATAAGGCGCTTGCACTTGAATGTGCGCAACGTGATAGGTTGCGGTGACGGGCGCGACAATGGCCTTTTTATATTGCTCTTCCGTAATAAATTTTAATTCTAACATTCGACTGAGCACGTGATCACGGCGCTTCAAGGCCCCCTCGGGGTTATTGAT
>CAYGED010000291.1:0-1905 GCA_964348555.1 uncultured Coxiellaceae bacterium | reverse complement strand
AAAAGGTCCGCGCGGTTTAAAAAGGGGACAGCGCCCTTTTTTTCGTCAAGTTTTCTCCCCAGAAAAGGGCGCTGTCCCCTTTTTCTTGACAAGTAAATCGTCTTCTTTAGAATGAGGGGCATGCCTAGACAATCGAGAATTGTATTGCCCCACGTCCCTCATCATGTCACCCAGCGCGGAAATTACGGACAGCCGGTGTTTGAGAGTGAAGCCGATTACAAGAAATATTGCCATTGGTTTAAGAGCTATTCGGAAAAATATGGCCTTGAAACCTATGCTTATTGCCTGATGACCAACCACGTTCATTTCATTGTTGTTCCAAAGAACGAGAATGCGCTGGCGCGGGTTTTCAACACGCTTCACATGATGTATTCCCAGCATTTGAATAAAAGAAAAGGCGTGACCGGGCATTTGTGGCAGGGCCGGTTTTTTTCTTGTGTGCTCGACGAAACGCATTTATACCGCGCGATTCGTTATGTGGAACGAAACCCCATACGTGCCCGCATGGCGCGGTATGCTTGGGATTACACATGGTCCAGTGCAAGCGAGCATGTGGGGAAGAGCAAAGGGATCATCCCGCTTCAGGCATCACTTGAAATGAAAGAAGAGGAATGGGCGGAATATTTAAAAGAGCCCGATGAGGAAATGGTCGATGAGATCAGAATAAAAACGCAGAAAGGTTCCATTGTCGGCTCCGAACAATTCATCAAAAACATTGAAAACCGCTTTAACCGTCCCATGGCCCGCCTCAGCCTCGGAAGACCAAAAAAGGAGACAGCGCCCTTTTCAGGGGAACTGATATCGTAAAAAAGGGCGCTGTCCCCTTTTTTTCTTTTTTTGCCAGCCGATGCGATCATGGTGTTCCAGGCTATCGCGGAAGGCTTGCTAATGATGCTGAGAAAATCCAATGAGATCTGCTGGTAAAGCAATTCTTGTGGCAACGTGCTTGTTAATTTTTTCGGCCAGCGCCGATGCCGCTGATTTCAAATGGTATGCAACTAATGAAGCCCTGAATAACGAAAACTCCAAATCAAATATCGACGACGCACCGCAAAAAATTGAATTAAAAGGTGGTTGGTCTTGTGAGGTTGGGCCAACGTCGATAAATAATTCAAGACAGACGGTCTGCCAGAACGGGGATAAGGCCATCGAGTTTTCTGTACAGTGTGATTCAAGTCGCCCAAAAGATCATACGCAAGTTCGATTTAAGAATCTTGATGGAAAGTATGTAGATTTTATCGAGGTTGGATGTACAGATAAGGTTAATGCGGGAGAATAGTTATGAGCGTTGAAATTGGTGATAAAAAAGTTATTTCATTCTTTTCGTTAATCGTGCCTGATGGCGTGCCATCAACCGTTGAAAGCCTCACAGATGGGCAGACTATTAAATTAAAGCTACTTTTTTATCCAAATGAGGGGGATCAACCTTGGATTGATTGGCAGCCAGAAGGGGACTACCTAATTATTAATTTTCGTGGTTGGAAGAACTCTTTGGCGACAGCGACGGAAAAGCCCGTAAAAATTGCAACTGATCCAAATGGAAAAAATTTGGGTTTTATGGTTGCCCATTGGCGCGTTGGAAGCGTGAATAGAATAGATTTTCAATTATTGCTCGGAGGTAATTATGAGCAATAATAAACAAATAAAATATGAGAAGGGCAGCTGGAAGACGCCTGCGCATATCGAAGCCGAAGGAAATATTCAGATTCGTATGTCAGTAATTAAATGGATTGGCATCCTTTGCGCGATTTTGGCCATAGGTGGACTTATCGCTTATTGCATTTATCCCGACAAAGCAAAAGATATTTGGGTAATAGTTGGGCCAATACTTTCTGGAGCCATTACAGGCATGATTGGATTCTTGGCTGGGGAAAGAAATGCTTCCAGAAAATCATCCGACCAATG
>CAYGED010000290.1:0-1910 GCA_964348555.1 uncultured Coxiellaceae bacterium | reverse complement strand
AAATAAAACGTCCGGAAAGTACGAATCGCTGTCCTGGCAGGATTGGCAGAACAGCGTTGTGCGGACAGCGCACGCTCTGGGCTCTCTGCTGGGTATCGCTAAAAGCGACAAAGTGGCCATTATGGCCGAAAATAGGCCCGAATGGACGTTTGTTGATTTGGGATCTCTCAGTCTAGGGGCCGTGGTTGTTCCCATTTATCCGACGCTGGCGCTGCCGGACGTCTTGCATATTCTGAGTCACTCGGAGTCCAAAATTCTTTTTATTTCAAACCTTGAAATGGCCGAAAAAATTTCAAGCTTGAAAGCAGACAAATGCCCGCAGCTGCAAAAGCTGATTATTTTTGACCAGACCGATTTTTTTGCGCCGTGCAGCGCGGCGCCGGCCAAGGACGCTGCGGCCTATTTTCAGCAAATCGCATCGGTTCGATGTGGGTGCGCTGAATGATGATGAAATCATGATTTTAGCGGAAAATCTACGAAAAGGTGTGCCAATTTCTTCGCCGGTATTCGACGGTGTTACGGAAGAAGAAATTAAAAACATGTTGAAGATGGCCGACCTGCCGGAATCGGGGCAAACCATTTTGTACGATGGTCGAACGGGTGATCCATTCGAACGTCCCATAACCGTGGGATACATGTACATGCTTAAGTTGAATCACTTAGTGGATGACAAGATGCACGCGCGTTCGACAGGTTCCTACAGCTTGGTGACGCAACAGCCGCTGGGTGGTAAAGCTCAGTTTGGTGGTCAACGCTTTGGAGAAATGGAAGTGTGGGCACTGGAAGCTTACGGTGCTGCTTACACCTTGCAAGAAATGTTGACGGTTAAATCCGATGACGTCGTCGGGCGTACACGCATGTACAAGAATATCGTCGATGGTGATCATCGAATGGATGCGGGTATGCCGGAATCGTTCAATGTATTGGTAAAAGAAATACGTTCATTGGGTATTGATATTCGATTGGAAGATGAGTAAGCAAATTTTTTCCCCCGTGACTTGCCGCGGGGTATTTAAATGTCGATGCGAAAAATGAAGAAATACAGACCAGGGGGATAAAACCTTGAGAGACATACTGAGACAGATAAAGAGTGATAAATACGCTGTACACTTTGATGCATTAAGTATTAGATTGGCGTCTCCAGAAGAGATCGGTTCGTGGTCTTATGGTGAAGTCAAAAAGCCGGAGACGATTAATTATCGTACTTTTAAACCGGAACGAGAAGGTTTATTTTGTGCGAAAATCTTCGGGCCGATTAAAGACTACGAATGTCTCTGTGGCAAATACAAACGATTAAAACATCGCGGTGTGGTTTGCGAAAAGTGTGGTGTTGAAGTCACGCTCGCGAAAGTGCGTCGTGAACGAATGGGGCATATCGAATTGGCCTGCCCCGTCGCCCATATCTGGTATCTCAAATCCTTGCCTTCTCGTATTGGGTTGCTCTTGGATATGACCTTGCGCGATATTGAGCGCATTCTTTATTTCGAGGCGTATGTTGTTGTTGATCCGGGTATGACAACGCTGGAGCGTGGACAGTTATTGTCTGAAGAAGGTTATCTGGATGCGTTGGAAGAATTTGGTGACGATTTTGTTGCGTTGATGGGAGCAGAAGCCATTCAACGGCTGTTGCGCGATATTGATATCAATGCAGAAGTCGAAGTCATACGCACGGATTTACCGACGACGACATCCGAAACAAAGATTAAAAAACTGACGAAACGATTGAAAGTGTTGACGGCTTTCTTGGAATCGGGGAATAAACCAGAGTGGATGATTTTGACGATGCTTCCTGTATTACCGCCGGATCTTCGTCCGTTGGTTCCGCTCGATGGTGGACGGTTTGCTACGTCGGATTTAAATGATTTATATCGTCGTGTGATTAATCGTAATAATCGATTGAAGCGATTACT
>CAYGED010000289.1:0-1945 GCA_964348555.1 uncultured Coxiellaceae bacterium | reverse complement strand
GCGAAGCGGAATACGGGAAATTAAGAAATTAAAAGGGTGGTGGCAGTGGTTGATTATCGAAGGAATTATGTTTGTGGAGGGAATTATTTTTTTACGGTGAATCTACAAATCCCGTATTCCGCTTCGCTTCATACGGGCTACTTACTTTCTTCCACAAAGATTTACAATCCTGTGGGCTTTGCCAAAAAGGCCCTCAAGGCCTGGATCATTTGAGCAACGGCTTGCCCTCGATGGCTGATTCGGTTTTTCTCCGTTAAATCAAGCTCGGCTGCTGTGCAAGCATGGCTAGGAATCCTAAAAATAGGATCGTAGCCAAAGCCTTTATCTCCCGATGGGGCACTTTGCACCTCACCCAACCAAACACCTTGACAGACGATCGGCGCTGGATCAAATTCACTTCGCATAAACACCATCACGCAGTGAAAAAAAGCGCGGCGATCAGTGGAATTAGTTTTTTTTAATTCAGATAACACTTTATTAATTCTGACAGCATCGCTCGCCGTTTCTCCTGCGTAACGCGATGAAAAAACGCCTGGCGCACCATTGAGCGCTGGAATCACTAGACCTGAGTCATCGGCGATGGCGGGCAATTTTGTCATTTTCGCAGCATGGCGTGCTTTGATAATGGCATTTTCGATAAAAGTGGTGCCCGTTTCTGGAATATCTAAAACTTGATACTCATGCTGTGGAATCAAATCAATGGGAAGGATCGACAGTAATTCTTTTATTTCGGTAACTTTACCTCTGTTACCGCTCGCCAAAATAACTTTAAACATCGCTACATCTCGATAAAATAAGAAGTCCCTTCTTTGCAATCATCGTCGCTCGATTGTGCATGTGCCACAACGGATAAATGCTGCCGCAAACTTTCACACGCCGCCGTTGGCACATCATGAAAAGTGATGCGAACGTAACTCGTGTCTTGACCAGGCAGCACATTGACCGATCCGCCCCAGGGATCATGTTCCTCCGCGGACTCAATCAATCCCGTTTGTTCAAGCATCGATAACGAAATTTTTTCTGGGCCAGAACCAAAATCCGCTTGTTGTTGCGCACCCAACCATCGATAACTCGCTTGCGATAACGTTTTTAATTGCGCTTGAGCTTGACTCACTTGCTGATTGAAATGAACCGCTGAAAAATACCGCATCGTGAGCACGAGCACCACACCAATAACAGCAATCACTAGTAAACTTTCCAGTAACGACAACCCAGATTGTTTTTTTATTTGCATGCGCCTCACTCCATTTTTGATAGTCTGTTTTCGAGCATTTTTGCTAATTCTTCGACCCAAATAGGATTGGCGTTTAACGCGGGAATTAGTTTAAATGCTTCGCCACCCAATGTTTTCCATTGCTCTTGCATTCGAATTCCAATTTCTTCCAACGTCTCTAAACAATCACCAACAAATGAAGGGCAAACCACCGCTAACCGCTTTATTTGTTTTTTTCTTAAAATAGCAAGGAAGTCAGTTGAGTATGGTTTTATCCATGGAAGACGACCTAATCGCGATTGAAAAGCAACACCATATTGCGCTTGGGTCAGCGATAATTCATTCGCCAACAACTCAGACGTTCGATAACATTGCGCGCGATAACAAAAATAATTTCGCTTCAAATCAAATGGACAAGCTCGCTGATGATCACAAGAAACCGAATGGCAAAGACTTTTATCTAATTGCCGCTCAGGAATACCATGATAACTCATCAGCAAAAAATCAGCCTGGAAATCCTGTAATGCTGTGTGAATAATTGAAGAAAAACTGTTGATATAAGCGTCTTCAGAAAAAAAATCAGTGATAGTCACCGTGCGCTGCAGTCGATGAGGGCTCAATTGCTGGATGGCTTTGATAGCCGATCGCGTCGTTGCCGTTGCGTATTGCGGAAATAAGGGCAACACGACCACACGCCGACAATCCGATAACTCATTTAAGGCTGAGGCCAAA
>CAYGED010000288.1:0-1963 GCA_964348555.1 uncultured Coxiellaceae bacterium | reverse complement strand
GTCCCAAACGGATATTGGGTTGGCGAGAATGGGTTGCATTACCTGAGCTCGGCATTGCTCGCATAAAAGCTAAAATTGATACGGGTGCTAGAACCTCAGCGCTTCATGCGTTTTCGCTTGAAGTTTATAAAGAAAAAAGGAAAAAACGAGCTCGATTTTTAATTCACCCGATGCAAAGAGACACAAGAACCATGGTGCAATGCGAAGCTGATATTGTGGATGAACGGCCGGTGATGGATTCGGGTGGACATAAAGAGTTACGATACGTCATTCAAACGGAGATCCTGGTGGGCGATCAAGCGTGGCCCATTGAAATAACCTTAACCAATCGAGACACAATGGGATTTCGGATGCTGCTGGGCAGATCTGCGGTTAAAGATAATTTTTTTATTAACCCAAGTCGATCATTTTTAACAAAGAATAAAAGGTGACCTTTGTGAAAATCGCTATATTATCACGAAAACCGGAATTGTATTCCACGCGGCGTTTGAAAGATGCGGCGTTGAAGCTAGGCCATGAAGTAAAAATCATTAATACGCTGCGATGCTATATGAATGTGAATACCGATAAACCTACTATTCACTACATGGGGAAAGAGTTATTGGGTTTTGATGCAGTTATTCCGCGAATTGGAGCGTCTATCACATTTTATGGTTCGGCTGTTGTTAGGCAGTTTGAAACGATGGGTGTTTTTTGCTTGAATTCTTCGATGGCGATTACGCGCTCACGAGATAAATTCCGTGCGACACAGTTACTTTCTCGAAAAGGATTTTTGTTGCCAACGACAGGCTTTTCGCATTCGCCAGATGATATTGATGATTTAATCAGAATGGTGGGTGGCGCGCCGATTATTGTTAAATTAATTGAAGGAACGCAAGGTATTGGCGTGGTATTGGCGGAAACAAAAAAAGCCGCAGAGAGTGTTATTCAAGCTTTTCTCGGATTAAAAGTTAATATAATGGTGCAAGAATTTATTGAAGAATCGAAAGGGAGAGATATTCGTTGTTTTGTCATTGGTAATAAAGTGGTTGCTGCGATGCAACGCCAGGCAAAACCGGGTGACTTTCGTTCGAATGTGCATCGCGGGGGCGTTGCTAAATTAATATCGATCACGAAAGAAGAACGTGATATCGCTGTTCAAGTCGTGAAGGTGATGGGCTTGTGTGTTGCGGGTGTTGATTTATTACGTTCTAAACGTGGCGCTTTAGTGCTGGAAGTCAATTCTTCTCCTGGGCTTGAAGGTATTGAAAAGAGCACGAAAGAGGATATTGCCGGTCTCATTATCGAATACATTGAAAAACATGCAAAGCCCATCACGAAAAGGAGCCATTATCAAGGTTGAGATAATGAAAAATTCATCCATTACTATTTGTGAGCAAGTCATTCTACCGGGAAGTTCCGTTGATCTTAAACTGGATACTCCTGATCTCTACACGTTTACACCGGTTGACGTCCCTATTCATATCATTAATGGCAAAAAAGCAGGGCCTCGATTATTTGTTTGTGCAGCTATTCATGGCGATGAAATCATCGGTGTTGAAATTATTCGGCGTTTATTAAAATTAAATTCCATTAAACATTTAGAAAGAGGAACATTAATTGCAATTCCCATCGTCAATATTTACGGATTTATTTATCAATCACGATATTTGCCAGACCGTCGAGATTTAAATCGCAATTTCCCAGGGTCAAAAAAAGGATCGCTTACTTCGCGGTTGGCAAAATTATTTTTGAACGAGATTGTACGAAAATGTACGCACGGCATTGATTTGCATTCAGGTGCGATTCATCGTTGTAATTTGCCACAAATACGCGTTAACTTAGATCAACCTGGCGCAGAAAAAATCGCAAAAACGTTTGGTGCACCCGTTATTCTTAATTCGAATTTGCGTGATGGCTCTGTGCGTCAGGCAGCGAGTGAGCTTAACATTCCTGTTTTGGTTTATGAAGGGGGTGAGGCATT
>CAYGED010000287.1:0-1964 GCA_964348555.1 uncultured Coxiellaceae bacterium | reverse complement strand
AAAAACGGGAGTTTATTATATCAAAATAACTTTGTTACCTAAAGCTAAAAATGGACCCCGAAAACCCCCTCCTCCCATCGCCAACCATCCGCGCCACAAGTTGCAATCCCCAAAGGGCTACTTTATGATGGCGAATTTGCCTTAACAGCCTACAAAGACAACATGAACGTAGAAAAGATTTTCATAGAAATTTCAAAAACATGGGACGAAGACATCGTTCCAACTTTGGTCGATTACATCAAAATCCCCAACAAATCGCCGATGTTCGACAAACAATGGAAGGAGCACGGGCACATGGATAAAGCCATGCAACTGCTCGTGGCCTGGTGCAAAAAGCAAGCGATCAAAGGCATGTTGCTTGAAGTGATTCAATTACCGAATCGAACACCCTTATTGTTTATTGAAATTCCCGGCGAAACCGATAAAACCGTCCTGTTGTATGGCCACATGGACAAACAACCTGAAATGAAGGGTTGGCATTCCGACTTAGGCCCTTGGAAACCCGTCCTAAAAGGCGATCAGTTGTATGGTCGAGGCGGTGCCGACGATGGTTATTCCGTTTTTGCGGCTTTAACCGCTATCACTACGCTACAGCGACATCATATTCCGCACGCACGATGCATCGTGATTATCGAAGCCTGCGAAGAAAGTGGCAGTTATGATTTACCCCATTATCTTAGCGCATTAAAAAATCGAATTGGATCGCCCAACTTTATCATTTGCCTCGACAGCGGCTGTGCGAACTACGATCAACTTTGGTGTACCACTTCTTTACGCGGACTGATCGGCGGACAACTCACGATCGAGATTTTGACCGAAGGAATACATTCGGGTGTTGGCAGCGGCGTGGTTCCTTCCACTGTTATGATTTTGCGACAATTGCTCGACCGCATCGAAAATTCGAACAATGGCGAAATCACGTTAAAAGAATTACACGTCAAGATCCCTGAAAATCGAATTGAGCAAGCAAAAAATACCGCAAAAGCGCTAGGGGAAAAAGTATTCGAGTTTTTTCCTTTTGTTGAACACGCCGAACCCATCACCAAAGATCCTGCCGAATTGTTATTAAATATGACGTGGCGACCCAAACTAACGGTCACCGGAATGGACGGTCTGCCACCCACTGAAAACGCTGGAAATGTCACCGTTCCCTGCCTATCGGTTATTTTATCGATACGCATTCCGCCTGGATGCAATCCAGCAGCGGCACAACAGGCACTAAAAAACATTTTAGAAAAAGACCCGCCCTTCAACGCGAAAATTTCATTTACCGGAAATGAAGTGGGACCGGGATGGGAAGCCCCCAAGCAAGTCGACTGGTTAACCAACGCGGCAAAAAAAGCGTCGGAGGAATTTTTTAAAAAACCGAACGCCTACATGGGTGAAGGCGGTTCCATTCCTTTCATGGGCATGTTAGGACAAATGTATCCAGAAGCACAGTTCATTATCACCGGCGTGTTAGGCCCAAAATCCAATGCGCATGGACCGAATGAATTTTTGCATATTCCCACCGCAAAAAAATTAACGGGATGTGTCGCCTCACTGTTGGCATCACACTATGAACACTTTAAGCAATAAGTTTGCTCATAAAAATAAAGTCAGTCAGCTGATCCCGCTATTTTTAGTCATCTTTATCGATTCGCTCGGATATTTCCTGGTGCTACCCATTCTCTTACGGCTTTTCTTCCACAGCGATTATGGGTTGATCGCTGATGCCGTGCCGACTTCCACTCGAAATATTTTATATGGAGTCGCAGTGACTTTAGCGCCATTCGCCTTTTTAATTTCAGCACCTATCGTTGGCAATTTTTCCGATCACTACGGCAGAAAAAATGTTATCTTCTTTTGTCTGCTTGGTTCGTTTATCGGATTTTTGCTTCCGGTTATCGGCATTTATGGTAAAAGCCTAACGTTGATCTTACTCGGACGATTTTTAGTGGGCGCCGCTTCCAGCAGCCAACCGG
>CAYGED010000286.1:0-1970 GCA_964348555.1 uncultured Coxiellaceae bacterium | reverse complement strand
GCCGCTTTTTATCCAAAACCGATTATCGTGCGTTTCTCTGATTTTAAATCGAATGAGTACGCAAACTTATTAGGCGGTGACCGCTACGAACCCAGCGAAGCCAATCCGATGATTGGCTATCGCGGGGCTTCGCGCTACATTTCTGGAAATTTTCAGAATTGCTTTAATTTGGAATGCGAAGCAATTCGCCGAGTCCGAAATAAAAAAGGATTAACCAACACACACGTGATGTTTCCTTTTGTCCGAACGGTAAACGAAGCGAAAATTCTTCTGGAATTGCTCGAGCAGCAAGGACTGAAGCGACAAGAGAATTTAAAAGTTTACATGATGTGTGAAATCCCCTCGAACGTTATTCTCGCGGAAGAATTTCTGGAGTATTTTGATGGATTTTCTATCGGCTCAAATGACCTGACTCAACTGTCACTCGGTCTTGATCGTGATTCTGCGCTCATTTCAAATTTATTTGACGAACGCAATGATGCGGTAAAAGCGCTGCTCAGCCAGGCGATTCAAACGTGTAAAAAAATGAATAAATACGTTGGTATTTGTGGACAAGGCCCTTCTGACCACATCGACTTCGCTTATTGGCTCATGGAAGAAGGGATCACCAGCATGTCGCTCAGCCCCGATTCCATCCTCAGAACGTGGTTGACTTTATCGAAACCCAAAAAATAAACGCTTACTCTTTCACCTCTCTCGCATCAACACCCTCATCAGAAAGAATGCTTTTTAACTGACGAAGCGCATCGATTTGAATCTGGCGAACACGTTCGCGTGTGAGTCCAACGGCTTTACCCACGGATTCCAAAGTGCCTTTTTCATGATCGTATAACCCAAAGCGTCGAATCACCACTTCACGATACCGATCATCCAATTGTTTAAGCCATTGTTCAACGCGATCCTGCAAATCCGCATCTTGAATTAATCTGGCAGGATCCACGTTATTATCATCCGACAAAGTATCCACCAATGTTCTCTGCCCATCATCCGATACCGGCGTATCTATCGACACCGAATCGGGCGCCAAATCCATGATACGTCGAATATCATCAACGGGCTTATCGATAAGTTCAGCAATTTCTTCTGCGCTGGGTTCGTGATCCAATTGTTGCGTTAAACTTTTCGCCGCTCGCAGATAAATGTTGAGCTCTTTAATCACGTGAATCGGCAAGCGGACTGTACGACTTTGGTTCATGATCGCCCGTTCAATCGTTTGGCGTATCCACCACGTCGCATAAGTTGAAAATCGAAACCCTCGCTCGGGATCGAATTTTCCAACCGCCGTCATCAAACCTAAATTTCCTTCTTCGATCAAATCGAGAAAAGCAAGCCCTCGATTAATATAATGCCGGGCAATTTTAACAACCAACCGCAAATTACATTCAATCATTTGTTTCCAGGCCTCTTTATCGCCTTTATGAATACGACGCGCTAAACGAACCTCGTCTTTAGCATTGAGCAATGTCTGATGACCGAGTTCACGCAAATAAATTTGCGTGGGGTCCGTGCTGCGGTGTTCGCGATTGGATTTTTTGGTATTCGCTTTTGCTTCTGCAAAGGCGCCATCCTCTTTAGCGCTCGCTTTTTTCTTTTTACCTTATGCAATGCAAACGCTGTTCGAGCAATGCTCCGGCAGGAGTTAACTGGAAGTAGTGGAATGCGCCATTCTCGAGATTGCGTTGCCCTATCGGGGAAAATGGGATGCCGGCAAATGCAGCGCTGAGCATAGCATTGGTGCCGCCATGGGCAAATACCCCCACCGTGGCACCATCGCCGCAGCTGATAATTCTCTGGGGAATCCGATATACGCGCCGTAGCATCTCGTCCAATGATTCACCATTCGGCATCATCGGTGTGCCAATGACCATGGCAAACGCATCTTGACCGTCGTACGATGTTCCCTGGAGATCGCCGCTATCCCGCTCCCGTAGATCAGGATCTTGGATGATTGCGACTTCACGGTACCGTGG
>CAYGED010000285.1:0-1992 GCA_964348555.1 uncultured Coxiellaceae bacterium | reverse complement strand
CGAAATTCAGAACCATAAACCAATTCAGCCGCGCGGGTCACGTCGGTGTTCATCTCTACAAAGTGAAGACCATTTTCGATGATCGGTGAAGATTCATGGCCGCTTAAAAAAGCTACCCCTTCGTGTGAGGCCTGTTCCACCAAAACCCGTTGATTGGACGATACCATCACCGTGTCATTCGCCTCCAAGAGTTGACCTTCTTTCAATAAAATAACAACCCCGCCACGAATGACCTGTATCGGTTCGCTCGCTTCCACGATTCGCGCTTCGCTCATGACTTGATAGATGCGCATGCTAGCCTCACCCTATTTTTAGCCGATTAATACCTTCCCTCCCACGTAATCTTATCCATATTTTAAATTATAGTACACAAAGAATACCTATATTTTATATGTATATCAATAAGTTATATTATTTCTGGTCAAGAATAGCGCGGAAAATGGCCTATGTTGATTGAAGTGGATGGGTGGAATCGAACCGATGACCCACGGATGGCAGAAGTGGGTTAAAATCAAAATCGTCGTTTTTTATATGGTTAGGCGGCGCTATGATCGCAGTATTCGGAATTTCTTGAATATTTATGTCTCGCTAGCAGGTTGTTTATCTAAAATTGATTTTAGATTCTTAATACTAATTTAATATAAACCTGTTAAATTGTTCCTGCCGAACTGAGTGGATAATAAAACCGGCTCTCTGGATAGTGATTTTCCAGGATTCATTGACGATTTAAGTAGGGAAATACTAACCCTTATTCCCTATTTAACATCCGGTGAATCCATGCGCACAGATGAAAATCCATCCGATATCATTGGCAGTAATCTCAACGATGACGAGATAATCGAGCTCCTCCTCGAAAACAAGGATCCCGTCATCCATAACGAAGTCAGCGAAATTTGCGAAACGTATTTGCATTGTGCTGGCTTTATAGTTTCACCCTTTAACGATCTTGAAACATTGAGAAAATTTCTGGATACTCATCCAGAGGCATGTAACGTTTTTACTGAATTTAACGATAAATTACGCTCCCTGCTAACCAATGAAAAATCACAACTCGATTATTTATATGCTGTCACCGGCAAGTTTGATTTTAATGGAGCGCCCGCTGGATATCAGCTCACACAAGGAAGAACCGAACCTTTGAGCAATTTTTTACAAGGCTATCCAGAGGTGCGAAATTTTTTATCCAGCGAAAAAACCCTCGACGCCATCTGGGAACTCAGTCAAAAATATCAGGCATATGTACAGAAAAATAAAGCGCTCGATGATATCATTGACTTTCTCAAAGATCATATGCATTTCAAATTATTCAGCAAGCTATTTGATTCCGAGTGGCGAGAAGAGCTCAACCTTGAAAGAGAAGATAAACTCAATACAAAAAATGGCGATAGTAAATTAAAAACCCGCTACCCCTTTGCCCTCCATTGTTTAAGCCTTATTAGTCATTATTATGCCAAACTAAAGAATGAATTTGAGAAAATGGAAGCAATCATAACTTCTAATAAAAATTTCGAATCGGTGAAAGGAAAACTGGTGACGTTTTTTCATAAAAATCCCGCTTCGTTACAATTTTGGCACACAAATATGCCTATGGTAGCAATACTATCCGCTATTCTACACGCGCAAAAAAATAGAGTCGCTCGAGAAAATCGCAGAACATTTTCACAAGTTTATGATTCACCAAGCATACGGAATAGTGGGCTTCTTTTCCAGTCGAAAAATGGACGCTCTAAAGAGATCTCAAGAACTCATAGACCAGGATTCGGCAGAAATCTTTTTTCCGAACAAAAGGAGGTGGAAGCGAAGGATGACACGCAACTATCATTAAAACGTCTTCACCTAGGTGAAAGTAATAGCCAATAAACTTGATCTTTTTATATCAAAAAGTATACTGTTGCGATGAAGCAAAATAGCCCCTCAAATAGCGAAAAAAGTGAAATTTCAACTCACATTAACAATATTTGCAATTCATTAAAAGAATGCGCGCTATTCATC
>CAYGED010000284.1:405-1996 GCA_964348555.1 uncultured Coxiellaceae bacterium | reverse complement strand
TACACGCATGCACGCAAGGCCCTTCACCGAGCCCGCGTCGCACGCAAAAACGCGACAATTGCGCGAACGATTATTAAAAATCAATGGCGTGACAGCCGTATTTTCAAACCCTTTCTTTCATGAATTTGTTGTCCGTATTGATAAGCCTGTTGAGGCTGTTTTATCCGCGATGGCGGATCGAAACATTCAGGCTGGTTTTTCTTTGAAAAATGATTATCCCGACATGGGCAATGCTTTGTTGGTGTGTGTCACTGAAACTAAAACGGAAGAAGATTTAGAACATTACGCTCAGGTGTTTAAAGAGGTGTTGGCGACATGTTAAGTTTCGAAAAATCACAATCGGGCCGTCGAAATTGGGCACAAGCCATACACGAACCGGGTGACGTTGATGATATTCCTAGCGCTTTATTACGAAAAAATAGCCCAACATTTCCCCTGTTATCTGAATTAGAAGTGGTTCGTCATTTCACTCAATTATCCACGAAAAATTTCTCCATTGACACGAACTTTTATCCGCTGGGATCTTGTACCATGAAATACAATCCGCGCGCCGCAAACACCTTGGCATCTTTACCGGGTTATGTAAAACGACATCCGTTAACGGACGAGTCTCATAGCCAAAGCTATTTGCAATGTTTGCATGAATTACAAACCATGCTGGCGGATATTACCGGTATGGAAAAAACATCACTCGCTTCGATGGCTGGTGCGCAAGGTGAATTTGCCGGCGTTGCCATGATAAAAGCGTATCATCAGCAACGCGGTGATCATCATCGAACAGAAATGCTGGTTCCAGATGCGGCGCATGGCACCAATCCAGCATCAGCGGCCATGTGTGGGTTTGAAGTGCGAGAAATTCCGACTACCCAAGCAGGTGATGTGGATATCGAGGCATTGAAAAAAATTGTTGGGCCCAAAACGGCAGGCATTATGTTAACGAATCCCTCAACCTTGGGCATGTTTGAGCGGCAAATTCAAACGATCGCAAAGATTGTGCATGATGCGGGCGGTTTGCTTTATTATGACGGCGCCAATTTAAATGCGATTTTAGGAAAAGTGCGTCCGGGCGATATGGGTTTTGATGTGGTGCATTTAAATCTTCACAAAACTTTTGCGACGCCGCATGGTGGCGGTGGTCCGGGCGCAGGTCCGGTTGCTGCTGGTAAAAGACTCACTGCATTTTTGCCGATTCCCATGGTGGGAAAAAATAAGGAAGCTTATTATTGGTTGTCTGAAAAAGATTGTCCGAAAACCATGGGTCCGATGACCGCGTTCATGGGAAATGCCGGCGTGTTATTAAGAGCGTATATTTATTTACGCATGCTGGGAAAACGGGGTTTGTCGCGTGTGGCGAATTTTGCGACCTTGAATGCGAACTATCTCATGAAGCGATTGAGTGAGGTTGGATATACGGTGGCGTTTCCCGGGCGGCGCGCTTCACACGAATTTATTTTAACGTTGAAACCCTTGGCGAAAGCGTATGGCGTGACGGCCTTGGATGTGGCGAAACGCCTTCTCGATCATGGATTTTATGCGCCCACCATTTATTTTCCGCTGCTGGTGCCCGAATGTTTTTTGATTGAGCCCACGG
>CAYGED010000284.1:0-395 GCA_964348555.1 uncultured Coxiellaceae bacterium | reverse complement strand
GTTGATGCCATGAAATCGATCTTAGCAGAAGCGAAAGAAAATCCTGAGTTGATACGTACCGCCCCGCACAAACAACCCGTGGGTCGTTTGGATGAAGTCAAAGCGGCTCGAGAGTTGGATTTACGATGGAAGAGCTGCCCCCCATTATAAAATATGTTCTAAGCCCACCACTAAATGATTTAACTGCATCACCTTTCGGCAGGCTAAAAATACGCCAGGCATCATCGCCATGCGATCGAGACCATCGTGGCGTATCGTGAGTGTTTCGCCGTTGCTGCCAAAAATCACGGATTGGTGCGCAAACAGCCCCGGCAAACGAACAGAATGAATCGGAACGCCGTGGTGATTTTCTCCCCGCGAACGTGCTTTGTGCTCTGAAGCGGACAGTTTTTCTT
>CAYGED010000283.1:0-2003 GCA_964348555.1 uncultured Coxiellaceae bacterium | reverse complement strand
TCAGTTTGGGCGAGCCGGAAACTCCGCGAAGGCGAAGCCTTCACGCCGGCGAGCGCCTGACACGATGTCAGGCAGGGTGCGTTGAGAAAAATAACACCGCAAGGACATGGATGTCCGGAGGATCACTACTAATGCGGCGGGGTGTAGCTCAGTTTGGTAGAGCACTGCCTTCGGGAGGCAGGGGTCGCAGGTTCGAATCCTGTCACCCCGACCAAAAACCAAATAGGGTGGATTCGCCAGTTTTTCGTGAAATCCACTAATCGGTGTCGCAATTACGCGAACTGCACTAATAGATCTAGAAACCGTATGATATATTGGTTCACTTCGGAAAAATGACACGACAGCATCTGCTCGGGCGTTTGCGTATATTGACTCGGCGCTAAATCACGCGGACATTTTTCAATTAATGTGCGCATGCGTTTTTCGGTAAACTCTAAATGGCACTGCAATCCATAGACCTTTTCACTAAACCGAACCGCCTGAACTGGGCAACCTTCACTTTTTGCTAAAACGGCAGCGCCTTTTGGGATCCCAATCATGTCATGGTGCCAATGAATACCTGGAAATTGAGGCGGAAAATGTTGAAAAATTCGATCGGACTTTCCTTCCTCGGTTAATTCGATGGGAAAGCATCCCATCTCTTTATGAGGGCTACGCGTAGACGGCGCACCCAGCGCAATTCCAATTAATTGCCCACCTAAACAGGTACCTAAAATATATTTATTGGCTTTTATAGAAGCTCGAATTAATTCGACCTCATCTTGCAAGAAATCATATTTCTCATACTCGGTTGCACTTTGCGGCCCACCCATGACAATTAATAAATCAAAACTGGAAGGATCTGGCATCGGTTCACCTGCGTAACTCCGCGTCCCAGACACCACATGATCATGATCCTTCACCCATTGGTTGATGGCCCCAAGCCCTTCGAAAGGCGCGTGTGAAATATAATGTACCCTCATGCATTAATTATATGCTAACGAAAAGTGTTTGAACAATGGAACCGCTTATCCAGAATAATATTGACAAGGATTTTTTATAATTTATGATAGTAAGTATGCAAAGCACACTCTCTTTACGGCATCAACTCACCAGCATTTTCTGGGCACGCGCCGATAAACAATTTATCAAAAACACCCTAGTCGTCATCCTCAGCAGCATTTTGCTTGCACTCGCCGCACAAATTCAAATTCCCTTACAACCCATTCCAATAACCTTGCAAAATTTTACCGTTTTATTGATCAGCATGGCGATTGGTTGGCGCTTAGGAACGCTCGCTGTGGCGCTCTATTTGCTGGAAGGTGCTTTGGGTTTACCTTTCTTTGCCAACCATCTCGGTCTTGCTGAGTTATTTGGACCGACGGGAGGCTATTTAGTTGGATTTTTATTGGCTGCTTTTGTATGCGGCACTCTCATCGAAAAAGGATGGGGCCGATTCACCACCACTGCGCTTTTAGCCGCTTTGATTGGTTTTAGCATTGTCTTCCTCTGCGGACTATTGATACTCACTCATTTTGTTGGCTTTTCACAAGCGTTAACGCTTGGACTTTATCCTTTTGTGCTCACCGACTTGGCGAAATGCCTTTTGCTCGCCATGCTTATTCCTTTCTTTTGGCGACGTCAGCAGACTCGTTAGTAAACGCCACCCAGTTCTTTCATGCTTGCCATTTTATACCGTTCACCCACATAATGATATCCGAATAAAGGAGACCCCCATGGAATTTCTATCGATTTATGGTTTATTTTTATCGAAACTTGCCAGCATTGTTCTCGCCATACTCATCATCATGATGGTATTTTTTTCCTTGCTCGCTCGCTTAAAGCAAAAAGTAAAAGGAAAACTGATTATCACCAAACTAAACCATAAATTTAACGACTATCATGATACCCTGGCTCACGCTACAATGCCGAAACAGGAATTAAAATCATTTCTAAAACTCAAAAAGAAAAAAAATAAACTAGGTGAAAAAAATTATAAGAAGACTACCGTTCTACTCTACCAG
>CAYGED010000282.1:0-2029 GCA_964348555.1 uncultured Coxiellaceae bacterium | reverse complement strand
AGATATTATTGATAATGGAATTATTATGAGTGGAGGCTCATCAATGCTTAGACATTTTCCAGATTTGGTTGAAAGACGTACCGGAGTAAAAGCAGTTTTAGCAGAGGATGCATTTTATTGTGTGGCGAAGGGAACTGGAATCGCACTTGAACATTTGGATACTTACAAGCGATCCATTTTTGCCAAGAAGTAAAAAGAAATAAAAAACCGCTCAGAGCCTCGGGAGAGGATGAACGGTTTTCTCAGATGTTTTAATAACATCCAAGGACGATTTATTTTTTAGTTGAGGCTATTGGAATTATTTTTCTTCCACTTGGTTTTGCCCCAGCTTTTCTTATTTCATCGAATTCCTCATCAAACATAGTCATCAAATGTTCGATAATCATTTTACCGCGCCCTTTAACTTCTGGACGTTTCCGAGTCATTCGCGGAAAACCAAACTTTGGCCATTCACCACCTTTTGGGAATATGGGATCTTTTGGATCGATAGACCCATTATGGTGATAGTTATCGGTAGCATGTCGTCCATCACACATTTCGTACACCGAGCACAGTAATGGTGCCGCGCTATTTTTTGAGCAACCATTGCATCCTTGGTTACCACGAAGCCACAGTGCGTTAGCTAGATCAATTTTGTCTTCGTAGGGGCGATACTCACACTCATCACAAATCACTTCACGGACCACTTGTGCAACTTGGCTGTTATCCATCCTTTCGTGAAGGATGACTGCACCAACTTGAAGCATCTGGAAAATGACATGCACATCCACCGCAAATGCATCTTTCGGGAATCTAAGTGCACCGAATTCCGCGAGATAAAGCATATACAGGGAGGCAATTTTGTGTTCGAAACCCAAGAGAGGGTTACGGCCATGTTTTTTTTCATATTTATTGCGCCAGTCTAGGACTCCTTCAATTGTTGCGCCACAGCTTTTAAAAATTTGAACGGGGTCTCCGCCAAATTCTTGAAGCGTTTGGGCATTATTGACCCAAAATCGCGCATTTTCGTTATGAAGTCCTATACCATACTGCTTAAAAATCTTAGCTAGGTTTTCTTTTCCAAGTTCAATTACCTTTTCGCTGTATATCCAGGGATTGTCAGCGTAGAGGCGAAGGTGGTTGGAGTATAGAGCATTGCTATCTTGAACATGATCAGTTGGGGTCACAAAATAGAAATATCTGTAATGACTCTGAGTACCCTTGCCGATACCCGGGGCCTTTGGCTTTTCACCTGCAAAGAATGTTGTTTGAGTACTGGTTTGGTGTCCAGGGACATAGATGTGTTGTGGTCCATGGGTTGTGTGATGCACAACTGCAAATAGTCCTTTTCTTTTACGATACGCCTCGAGTGTTCTGTTAATGAATTCGCGTGCTTTTGATCTGTCTATTGTTATACGTCCTGCGAATTTTTTTTCAATTGGACCTGGTTCATCGACCAAGCCCAACTGCGTCATCTGACTTTGGTTGGGCTTGGTCATATTAGCTTTCCTTTCAGGGTTGAATTAAAACGGAATGTCGTCATCTTGGTCCTGCTTGTCAAGCTTGTTAGCTGTTCGCGCAGTTCTAAGGCGGTTTTCTACATTTCGTAGGTCCAGTTTTTTCATGAGTTCGCGTGAACCAATGATAGAGATGCTATAGCAATCCTGTGCATGCTGTTTGCGTCTTTTTTCGTATTTTACCACGCGACAGGGAAGCAAGGTACATTTTTGAACTAGCATTCCTTTTTCCTTCCCGAGTAGTTGCTCATAATGGTCAAGCATTTTATCACTCGGTGGGTTGGGAACTTTAAATACCTTACAAACCTGATCAAAAAGAGATAAGTCACGATGGGAAATTTTTTTGAGAAGTTCACGAACAGCTTCAAAAGATCTATTCGTGTAACCACGATACTCAATGTTTTTTTTCATCCAGCCAGCGGGTGCGAATAATATCCTGGCTGCGCTCATCCAGATGTTCGAGGGCGGCGTAAATGTTGTCACTCGCTTGTCCGGCCCAGTCGGAATTTTCCATTTGTTGGGCGGGGTTGTAG
>CAYGED010000281.1:0-2035 GCA_964348555.1 uncultured Coxiellaceae bacterium | reverse complement strand
CGTGCTTGTGTTTGGTAGTACTGCACCGTTGCTAGCACAATGAGCGGTGCTAGAAACAGCGCCAATGAATTTGGAACATCGTATATTCCCTGGATGCGATCAAACACACCAAACTGAGAAATTCCTAGAAGGGCCATGATTACTCCGGACAGGACGAGAGAATTTGTAATTTGTTCCGCCAGCTGGCGGATGTAATTTATACCGATGGTGTAAACCATAAAGGCGTACATAAGCGGGACTCCAATCCAGCTCTTGAGAATACCAAGACTAGTTTCGTGATGAGGCGAGATATACGTTGAAATACTGGCGGCGACTACGAATAAAAGTACCAATATCAATACTGAACGCGGCAAATCCTTACTTGATTGTGTCCAAGCTTGGCGAACACTCGGCACCAGAAGACCAAAACAAAACAATCCAATGATGGCGAGCTCAAGAGCATTTGTTGCAAGGCCGGCAATCTCAACTCGTAGGAGATAGGTAGGCAATAGTGCCGCAACCGCAACCAGGCAATAATCAAATAACTGTTTCATGAGATCGTGCCGACATACTCAAGGCAAATAATAAACAGAGCGTGATGAGTATGTGTCCATACAGCAGGCTGTTGACGAATAGGGCATGAACAAAGAGAGCCAGGAACGCGATGATGGGAATAAACTGGGTACTATCATGCCTCTGCCAGGCGCGATGCCAACTGAGTATGATGCCGTACACCCACGGTACTAGGAATAACACCACTCCCAACATACCGGTTGTCACCCATAAGGTCAGCAAGCTCATATCACTGCCAGCACGCGAGTGAGTGGTAAAAGAAGTAATCAACCCTTCCCGAGCAGCCGCAAATTGATAGGCATTGTATCCTTCACCAATTAAGAATGTTTTTTGGGCTAACGCCTGCCAGATGGCTTGCAGTGATGTAACACGCAATTCCACTGTTGGATCGGATGCAAACACGCGTGTAAATCGCGGGCCAAGATTGATAGCAGCAATAGTAGTGACAGCCAGTAACAGTGTTATGGCCATTGCTACCCGGATAGCGCGGATATGTTTTTGACTGGTGGCAGCGATTCCATGAAGAATCAGGAGCGGTGAAAACATAAGCAGACTACCAGCTGCCAAAAAGCTGCTTCGCGACTGAGTCAGCACCAGGGCGATACTCGTCAGAACAAGTAGAATATACCTTCGCTTAAACGCCAAATATGGTGCTACCAGCACCATAAAACCACCAACAAAATTGGGGTCGAGCCAGGTTGATACCAATCGGCCACTGTGTGGATCCCACCCGGCACCGATTTGCTGTAAATAGGTACTGGGCAAGTCTACTAGATTGGTAAACAGAAGTAACTGCAAGAACCCTAGTCCAACAATAAGAGCAGTGCTCACGATAAGTGTTTGGTGAGCAAATCTACGGATTTTCGTATCCTGGAACAACAGTAATAAAGCGGGCAGAAGCAGGAGATGTGTTGCTAATCGAACCCAATATGCAGCAGCAATGGCCGCCTCATTCCAACCAAGCGCTGGCACATGGATGATCAATAGGTACGCACTCCAGACGAGAAAGGGGGCAATAAGTAAAACAAGTAAACCGTAATTTGTAGTTTGTATTTTGTGATCCTTTGGTCGAAATCGAATCAGCTGAAACAGCGCTGCAACCAGAATAAGAACCACCGCGATATCATTTATCAACAACCCTCCCCCTTGGCCCGGCAAGGGAAAGCGGATGAGCTGACCAAATACTAATGAGGCTCCAAGAAAGGCTATAGCTATCCGAGGCATCGCCGCCGACCACCAGGCAGCTACCGCGCCAATGGATAGAAGAACCGGTAGAGAAATCGCAAAAATCGATGCAAGCGCCATATCGGTGCAGCATAGTGCTTTTGAAAATACCTGTCAGCCGATTGGTCGTAGATGGCGGCCTTTCGCTTCCGGTCGCCTAAACTGGCCCCGCGTTGGTGGCGAACTCGAACTATAGGTAGCCATCCTGTGCTGTAACCCGCTATCCGAGCCCGATGGCACAGATCAATGTCTTCCCAGT
>CAYGED010000280.1:240-2048 GCA_964348555.1 uncultured Coxiellaceae bacterium | reverse complement strand
AACACTCCAAGGTCCATCGGATACGTTCTTTTCTAATATCGCATTGGGATGAATAATTGCACGCTCATCAATCATTATTGAGATCCTTTAATCGTCATGATTTCTGCTGTACAAGCAATCTCACCATCAACACTGGCCGTTGCTTGAAACTTCCACAAATCACGACGCGCTTTTAACACGGTGATTTCTAGCTTTAGCTGATCACCTGGCTCAACTACCCGTTTGAAACGCGCATTATCCACGCCAGCAAAAAAATAAATATCCTGATGATATTCTGGAAGATCAATTGATTTTACAATCAGAATCCCTGCAGCTTGGGCCAGTGATTCAATAATTAAAACACCAGGCATCACTGGTCGAATGGGGAAATGACCTTGGAAAAAAGGCTCATTTGCAGTGACATTTTTTATCGCTACTAACGACTTGTGCTTATCCAATTCCAACACACGATCCACCAATAAAAATGGATATCGGTGTGGGATATATTTCTTAATCTCTTGCGTCTCCATCACGCTCATTGTGCTGTCTCTCTAAATGCTTTAGCCGTCTGGCTATCTCATCCAATTGTCGAAAACGAATGACACTCTTATGCCATTCCCGATTCGTTTGCATACCCGTACCGGAAGAATAAATACCCGGTTCGGTAATTGATTTTTGTATCATACCCATACCAGTGATGATGACCCCATCACAAATTTCAATGTGCCCGTTTAATCCGGCGGAAGCACCGATCATACAGTGCCGACCCACTTTAGTGCTTCCTGCGATACCCGCACAGCCCGCTATAGCAGTATGGTCACCAATCTGGACATTATGACCAATCATGACGAGATTATCTATCTTAACGCCGTTACCAATAATCGTATCATCTAAACTGCCGCGATCGATTGTCGTATTCGCGCCAATTTCTACCTCTTCACCAATGACCACACGACCCACTTGGGGCACCTTGATCCAGCCACGCGCTTTATCCGCCACCAAACCGAAACCGTCCGCGCCAATCACCGCACCGCTGTGAATAATACTCCGGTCGCCAATGGTGCAATGATGATACACCACCACTCGACTATAAAGACAGCAATCGGCTCCAATCTGCGTTCCTGCACCCAAACTGACTCCCGCGCCAATATGACTACGGGACCCCACCTTCACTTTTGACTCTAAGACAGCATAAGCACCCACTGAAGCGGTTTCATCCACCACAGCATCGGCGGCAACAATAGCGGTTGGGTGTATACCCCGTGAAAATCCTTCGTGCTGTGGTCGTAGCAAATTAACCAATTTCACAAAACCCAACCGAGGATTCGGCATAATGAGCGCATTCAAGGAACAGGCTTTTGCAACATGATCGTCGACCAAGACAGCTGATGCATGGGTGTCGGAAAGCTGTTTGGCATGCTGACGGTCCGCAATAAAACTAATATCACCTGGCTGAGCATGAAAAAGAGAGGCAATGTCGTTAATTCGACAATCCCCATCACCTTGCAGGGTAGCCCCAATTGCTTTAGCTAATTCAGATAAGGTGTACGTCATGAATAATTCTAGTGATTCATCCCCGTGAGAACGTCCTGCGTGATATCCATGCCATCTTTTGCGTATAATACCGCGTTTTTCGGCAGAACCACCTCAAGATTTTTCTTGTCGGCAATCTGCTTGACGACCGCAGTGACTTGATCCATCAGTTGTCCCATCGCTTGATTTTGTGCCGTAAACAACGCTTGCTGAAACTTAGTTTGCGCGTCTTGCAAATTTTTCTCTTGGCCGGCGATGGCATTACGCAATTTTTCTAAACTTGCTTTATCCATCAC
>CAYGED010000280.1:0-230 GCA_964348555.1 uncultured Coxiellaceae bacterium | reverse complement strand
CTCATTGCGCTGTAATTTTTTAATATTTGTTTGTAAATCTTGCCCCATTTGCATGATTTGCTGCCGCTGTGGAGCAAACTGCTTTTCTAATTTGGCATTCACTTGTTTGACTTGTGGCGAAGACTGAAAAACCACCCGCATGTCAACGATACCCACATTTTCGGCAAAAACCGTCAAAGACCAAATCATTGCCACGGTCATTGAAACCAATAGCGCCAAACGTTTAAGCA
>CAYGED010000279.1:0-2053 GCA_964348555.1 uncultured Coxiellaceae bacterium | reverse complement strand
GTTAATTGCATTATATACATCTTTTAAGTCTTGATAAACCAACCAATCGGCTCCAATTAATTTTACAATTTCTTTATTTGATTTATTATTCGCAACAAGTTCATCTACCGTTGGCATATCGATGCCATAAACATTTGGGTAACGAACTTCTGGGGCCGCAGATGCAAAATAAACTTTTTTAGCACCGGCATCACGCGCCATTTGAATAATTTCTTTAGCCGTCGTCCCACGCACAATGGAATCATCCACTAAAAGAACATGCTTCCCAGAAAATTCAGCACGGATTGCGTTTAGCTTTAGCCGCACCGAGTTTGAACGCATGGCTTGGCCGGGCATAATAAACGTCCGGCCAATATAACGATTTTTCACAAATCCTTCTGAATAAGGCACACCTAAATGCTGAGCCAATGATAAGGCCGAGGTTCGGCTGGTATCGGGAATGGGGATAACCACATCGATATCATGATCGGGATGTTCTTTTAAAATTTTTTCTGCTAGCGTAACTCCCATACCGGATCGAGCATGATAAACGGAAATACCATCGATAATCGAATCCGGACGTGCCAAATAAATGTATTCGAAAATACAAGGAGAGTGAGTGACTTTTGAAACACATTGTTGACGATGAACTTGCCCCTCAAGATCAAAATAAATGACCTCCCCTGCCCCAACATCATCTATCAACGTAAATCCAAGCGCATCAAGCACAATACTTTCAGAGGCCAGCATATATTCTTTGCCGTCGGCAGTCTCACGAACCCCATAAACTAAAGGACGAATTGCATTGGCATCACGAAAACCAACGATACCATGACCCGTAATCATCATGATGGAGGCAAAAGCACCTTGAACCCGCTCGTAGACTTTTCTCATGGCTTGAAATAATTGCGCTGGCTTTAAATCGGGCTCACCCACTCGTTGCAGTTCATGCGCGACTACATTCAATAAAATTTCGGAGTCCGACGCTGTGTTGAGGTGACGAAGATCCGTTTGAATTAAATCCCTCGTCAGCGATTTCACATTGGTCAGATTCCCGTTATGCACCAGGCTGAGTCCATAAGGAGAATTAACATAAAAAGGTTGTGATTCGGACACATTTTCCGATCCAGACGTTGGATACCGCACGTGACCAACGCCCATGCTTCCAAGCAAATGCAGCATGTGACTTTGTCGCACCGCATCTCGCAATAAACCTTTTGCTTTTCGAAGAAAGACACGATCGCTATCGGAGGTCATGATGCCCGCTGCATCTTGCCCCCGATGCTGAATAATCGTTAATGCGTCATAAATAGCTTGATTGACCGGACGCTTCGCTAAAATGCCTACAATGCCGCACATGATTGTTAGTCACCCTCGTCCGAAAATGTTTCACTGGGATCGTCCACAATCCAATGTGACAATCGTTTTAACTTCTCAGGTAAGAAGGTATCTAACCATGTCGTCAGCGGTTTAAAATGACTCGCCAACTTCGACTGTGCCAAATCGCTTCCATCTTTAATTTGTCCCACACTCACAAACATTAACAAAATCCCAACAATTAAAATACCACGAGCCAAGCCAAAACAAAAACCAAGCATGCAATCGCTCAAGGTCAACCCCGTCTTTTTAATGAGGTGATGCAATCCATAATTAATCAAGATCCCAAATAAAAATATAACCCCAAAGATGGTACAAAACGCCAATATATAAGCCACATTTGCAGAGGACGTCCATTTCAGAAAGAATGATTGGAAATCGGGCGAAAATTTGAAAGCAGCCACAACCCCCGCAACCCAAATGATCAGAGAAACCGCTTCTCTTGCAAAGCCACGAAAAATACTGACCATGACTGAGAAAAAAATAATACCCACGATAACATAATCCACCCAATTAAAATAATGCAAGAATGGCTTCATGACGAAAATATACCCATTTCACTTGAAGTTGCGAACATTCGCCACTTCACTTTACGCCGGTCATCTATCAGCAAAATATACCCATTTCACTTGAAAATGCGATTTCGCATTTTCATTGGCGAGCGGTATATGTCTGCAATACACTACGCAAATGTAAT
>CAYGED010000278.1:240-2065 GCA_964348555.1 uncultured Coxiellaceae bacterium | reverse complement strand
TAACGATTTCGCAATAATTGAAATAAACAAAAAGCCATCTTCGCGATGGCTTTTTTTCTAAATGTCACAAGTTAACTGAATACCAAACACGTTAACGCTTGTATAAGCTGTGCCTTGGCCGACTGCATCAAACCCAGAAGATATCGTCGATTGATTTTGATTAAATGAGCCTGAATTATCAACGGGTGTTGGCGTTGTGAAAATATGCGTCCAACCCATACTCCATTTGAATCCTTTGACCGGCTCAATATTGACACCCAATGAACCCACAAAATGGCTATTATCCGGCAAACGAATGTCACGATAAGGCAAAGCCGTGGGCGTGTCATCATGACCCACTCCCGCTTCTACTGAAAAATGTTGATTAAATTTATAAATGGATCCCACTGCAAAATTCCATGTATTGGAATAGTTTTCATTGATGGCTACATTTCCGGTTGTTCCGTCTTGTTGCGCCAAATTATTTAAAATGAGTTCGTTAAAACAAGACCACTGCGTATAGAAAGCACTGCCCATCACCGCCAAACTTTGATTGAGATCATGGTACATACTCAACATGGTTGTTGCGGGCAATGGAAAATTAGCAGACACCGTTGAATTCGTCACCGAACCGTCATAATAATCCGTAAATTGGCTAGAACCAGAGGCCGGCAAAGTAATTGCTGAGCGGTAACTTAAACCCATACGCGTTTCGGGTGTAAATTCCAATAACACACCGGCATTGTAGCCATAACCCCAACCGGATAATTGATTGGTGAGTGGACCCAACAAGGTTTCATTGTCATACGTGGCTTGACCTTGCATCGCATCAAAACCTGCGCCCAACGACAAATATTGATTAATGCGAAAAGCCAAACTGGGATTTAAATTGATGGTTTGTAGCTGCGTATCAGTGGATAACAAACTCACGTAAGCATTTTGGCTAGTGGAAGTGAGCGGATTAAAATCGGTATATTCTGTCGACAGACCAAAAGGAGTTGTCTCTTCAAAACCAAAGTCCCAACGATCATTAATCGGATACACATAATGAAAATTAGGAACGATATTGAATGTATCACCAGCAACGCCTGGCGTTCCTTGCGTTGATCCAATTTCAACACCATTTAAAAAAACATTGCCTTGAAAATTCGTGTCTAACGCAATAAACGCCGCGCCCACAGAAACTTGCTGATGCTTAATGCGCGTCATCCCAGCTGGGTTATAAAACACATCACTCGCATCTAACGCTTCTGCCGCAGCGCCCGCGTGATAATCACCCATACTCGACGCACTTTCTTCCCACAGTTGAAATGCACCGGCAAAGGTTTGTGCTGAAAAAATAACGGAAGACGTAACAACAACAGACGTAATATATTTTTTTAGTTTCGGAGAAAGCAACATGAAAATTCCTTATGAAAATTCCTGGTTAATAATACGGAGGAGGTGGGATTCGAACCCACGTGCGCCCTTTCGAGCACCATCCGATTTCGAGTCGGTGTCGTTATAGCCACTTCGATACCCCTCCTAACTTGCTAAAAACGCCCAATTTTGCGCTCTTTTTTGTGAAAAATCTCGAAAAAATGCTCGATGTACGTTCGTGTACACCTGCGCTTTTTTCTCAACTTTTCACAAAAAATAGCATCAAAATTGAGGCGTTTTTAGCCGATCTCTGTAGTGAGTAAATTTTTTTTAATTTCCCGTGTTTAATGTGGGTGGTTTGAGTGTTACTTGTTTCGTTGAACTATTCGCTGGCAAATTCGGTACGGGATAATACGGCTGTTGTTGAATCACCGGCACACTGGGCGGCAAAACGAGCAAGCAAATGCCTAGCCACCCACAAGACTTG
>CAYGED010000278.1:0-230 GCA_964348555.1 uncultured Coxiellaceae bacterium | reverse complement strand
ATGACACTTGGCCATCTTGTTTTAAATAATCTTTGGCGTGATCGGCGCAGCCGACTAACACGGCGCTTGTCAAAAACAGCACTAACACTGCAAAAAAACGCATATTACACTCCTAAATGCGATAAGGCAGAAATCACGTTGGCGTGATGCTGCACACTGAGCGGCGTTAATGGTAACCTGATTCCGGCTTGAATCAAACCCATTTTTTCAAGTGCCCATTTGGTGGGGAT
>CAYGED010000277.1:0-2069 GCA_964348555.1 uncultured Coxiellaceae bacterium | reverse complement strand
AAATTATCTTCAACAACCAAAATATCCATATTGAAGTGATTATCTTGAGCTTTTGGTGGCTTCTTTAGGATGGATTTCTTTTCAACTGTGTCTAAAATCGGCTGACGGTTGACACGCATGGGTGCTGCAGCGCGTTGCAAGCTAAAGGGCACCACGCAACTAAACTGCGAACCCACGCCCTCCTCACTCGTCACGCTGATGTGGCCACCCATTTTTTCCACTACTTCTTTGACGATGGATAGCCCCAAGCCAACCCCATCGTGCTTACGCTGATAAACGGAGTCCACTTGTTGAAAACGATTAAATATCGTCGATAATTTTTCTTTTTCTATTCCAATGCCCGTGTCTTCTACCGTAAAACAAATCGATGCCTTTTGATTATCTTTTTGTAAACAGGAGACCGCTAAGCGAACATAGCCACGTTCTGTAAACTTAATCGCATTTGAAATTAAGTTCACCAATATCTGCCGAATTCGTTTTATGTCCGCTACGATACTCTCTGGAACACTGTTTTCATAATCCAATTTAAGCTGTAAGCCTTTATTTCTGGCTTGTGTAATCGAGTCATTGACAAGCTTTGTGACCAAAGCACGTAAATCGACTGTATCGTTGGAAAAGGAAAGCTTTCCTACTTCTAATTTTGCAAAATCCAAAAGATCGTTGAGCAAGCCAAGCAGATTTTGCCCAGCTTGCGCAATAACATCCAACTGACCACTTTGCTCTTCACTCAACGGAGATGATTTTAAAATTTGGGTCATCCCTAAAATCGCATTTAATGGTGTACGCAACTCATGGCTCATCATGGCCAAGAAGTCTGATTTCGAACGATTGGCTTTTTCTGCTGTTTCTTTTGCTTCACGCAATTCTTTTTCACGCTGCATATCTTCCGTGACGTCTTCGGCAACTCCAGCAAAGCCAATCAGTTTTCCATTTTCATTAATGGGGAAGTAAGCGTCTTTAATCCAACGCAACTCGCCATTGGGTTTTCGTATACGAAAACGAAATTCATACTTAGAAGGTGGGTCTGTTATTTTACAATTTTGATAAAAATTTAAGTCTAAATTATTCAAATCTTCAGGGAACACAGGCTCCAACCACGATTTAGGGTTCTCATACAAACTCTGGCAATTTCGACCCCAGATCGTCTCATAACTTGGGCTGATGTAAATCTGTTTTTCCCCGCTGCAATCTTTTACCCAAAATACGCTCGTGACTTTCTCAACAAAATAACGAAAATATCGAGAGGCATCATCGACTTCTTTAACGTGCAGTTTTTCATTGGTAACATCTTTTGCCACACCCATGTAAGCAATACATCGGCGACCGCTAAAAATCGGATAACAAACGTCTTCAATAAAACGCACGACACCCTCTTTATCAGTCACGCGATAATTGATGATACTGCGTGTATTCGGCCTTGCTTTCAGCTGCCATTCCATGTGACGCTGCCGCACCCGATCACGATCTTCCGAAGAAATTGCAGCGACCCATTCAGATGGGTTTTGATAAACGCGTTGTATGGGTTGTCCCCAAATTTGCTCAAACGCTGTGCTTACATAAAGATACCGTTGAAAATCAGCGGATCGAATCCAAAAAACATCTTGGCTGCGCTCAGCAACTTGAAAAAAATTTGGCCCAATTTTATTGAGCAGGCGCTTGTGAGTTGTTAGCATATGAAACGTCCATGCAAAATGGTTCTCCAAATAGTGCGCCAATCATAACACTTTTTTTCGCCGATGCCATAACTCTATACGTAAAATACATAAAATATTTTAAAACAAAATGGTCATTAATTTTTACTTTTTCCTTAAGGAAGTATTAAGAAAAATTAAAATGGCGATTCTCGAAGTTAACGCAACAGCATAAAAGTACATGGATGCATTTTTCCTGCCTATCCAGTTATCGAGAATGTGGGGAATGAAACATCATGCCACTTCTCTTCCCACTTTGAAAAAGGGGGATTGAGGGGGATTTCTTCCGAAGTTCTCGCCACGTTGTTCCGTAACATGCACACCGTTAAAGGGAACGCCCGTACCTATGGCTTCACTCAAATCACGGACGCCGTGCAT
>CAYGED010000276.1:0-2074 GCA_964348555.1 uncultured Coxiellaceae bacterium | reverse complement strand
ATGAAGAATCGAGTATCCGCCACATCATCGAACCCATTTTAAATTTCACCGACAACATTATCGTGGTCGATGATGGCAGCACGGACCAGACAATTCAGCGAATTCACGATTTACCCATCACGTTGTTGCAAAATCCACAAAACAAAGGAAAGGGCCTCAGTTTATGGCGCGGTTTTCAGCATGCCCAACAATGGGATGTACACGCGGCGATTTGTTTAGATGCCGATGCTCAGCATGACCCACACGATATCCCACGTTTCATCGACGCCATGAGCGAGCACCCCAATCACATCATCATAGGCGCTCGCACGGAAAATAAAGCCAACGCACCAAAATCACGCTATCGCGCAAATTTAGTCGCTGACTTTTTTATCTCCTGGGCCGCTGGTTATCGAATCGTTGACACGCAATCGGGCTACCGACTTTATCCAATCAATTTCCTGCGGGATTGGGTCAGGCACCCACGCTTTCAACATTTTGGCTTTGAAAGCGAGCTCATCATTGAGGGCAGCCAGCGCGGCTACCGACCCGTCTCGATACCCATTCGCTCCACTTACCCAACGAACTTGCGACCCAGCCACTATCGCCCCATCCTAGATACCCTCCGGATCAGCTGGCTCATCACCCTGAAAATCGTGGGGCGTGGGTTCTGCCTCCAGAGCCTTCTCCGGATGCTTTTTAACACGAGTTTCGCAAACAGCAAAACTCGTGTCTAAATCAATAAAGTGCGAAACTCCTGCAGTTGAAAAAAAATACCATTCTGGCATTATTGCATAATGTTAAGTCAGCAACCTAAAGGCTTGTTTCTTCTCTTTTTCACAGAATTGTGGGAACGCTTTGGCTATTACACCCAGCAAACCATACTCGTTCTGTACATGACTCACGCCCTGGGTTTTACCGACAAAAATGCTGACTTCTTTTACGGTGCTTTTAGCGCCCTGCTTTACTTAACTCCCGCCTTCGGGGGTTACCTGGCCGATCGCTACATGGGCTTTCAAAAAACCATTATGTGGGGCGGCATCCTGTTTATCATCGGCTATGTCATCAGTGCGCTTCCCGGTAAAGAGCTCTTTTTCATTGGCCTTAGCACCCTTATTATCGCCAACGGATTCTTCAAACCGAACGTGTCCAGCATCGTCGGAACCCTCTACAGCCCGAGCGATCCCCGGCGCGATGGCGGATTCACGCTTTTTTACATGGGCATCAATATTGGTTCACTGATTCCACCGATTTTCATCGGCGCTGTCGTGCATTATTGGGGATGGCACACGGGTTTGTTGTTCGCCGCCCTCGGGATGTTAATCGGCCAGCTGACTTTTCAATTCGGACGTTCTCGTCTCAAAAATCGCGGTGAGATGCCGAAACACAGCCCCATTGCACAAAAGAAAATTTCCCTCTTTGGTTTTAACACATTACTGGCTTTAATCGTCCTCGTGGCGATTGCCCTTTTCCGTATTTGTTTGCAATTCCCGAAATCGACTACAGCCGTACTCATTTCTGGTGCGATCCTCATCTTCATCGGGGTAATCTTTTTTATTTTCAAAGAACAGCAAGCTCAACGCAATAAAATGATTGCCGCCTTAATTCTAACGGCCATTTCCGTTGGGTTCTGGGCTGTTTACAATCAAACCTTCAGTTCCTTGATGTTGTTTGCCGATCGCAACATGAACACTCACTTTTTAGGTTTTCACATCAACGCGGAATTTACCCAATTCTTTAATCCGTTCTTTATTATTTTATTAAGCCCACTCCTCAGTCGCGTATGGATCAGTCTCGCTAAGAAAAGCAAAAATCCATCCACACCGATGAAGTTTGCGATCGGCATATTTTTCATGGCCTCTGGCTTTTTATTACTGGCTGCAGGATCTTATTATTTCGGACACGATGGTTTAACATCCCCTTGGTGGCTCACGATGAGTTATTTTTTACAAACCATCGGCGAGCTTCTGATTTCTCCGGTCGGCCTTGCCATGATTACGCTGCTGTCCCCACCCAAAAGAGCCGGCCTTATGATGGGCGTTTGGTTTTTAGCGCAATCCGCCGCGTTTGCACTGGGCGGTGGTCTCGCTTCCAT
>CAYGED010000275.1:0-2093 GCA_964348555.1 uncultured Coxiellaceae bacterium | reverse complement strand
AATACTTATTACCGGACCGACAGGTTCGGGAAAAACTACGACGTTGTACTCGATACTTTCGAAATTGAATTCTACAAAAGTTAACATTGTGACAATCGAAGATCCGATTGAATATCAAATCCCTGGCGTCAATCAGGTACAGATTAACACCAAGGCGGGATTATCTTTTGCTTCCGGCCTACGTTCATTTTTACGGCAAGACCCAAACATTATCATGGTTGGAGAAATCCGTGATACAGAGACTGCCGATTTGGCGATACAGGCTTCACTGACGGGGCATTTAGTATTTTCTACACTGCACACCAATAATGCGGCCGGTGCGCTTCCCCGACTTTTGGATATGCGTGCCGAACCGTATCTGATCGCTTCGACTGTAACTTGTGTTGTTGGCCAGCGAGTTGTACGTGTTATTTGCCCAGGGTGCAAAACGCCGCGCAAAACGACAGAAGAGATTTATAAGAAAATCCAAACGGTTTTGGGGCCATTGAAAAAGTTAGACAAAGTACCTGTTTTGTATTTCGGTCAGGGCTGTAAGGAATGCAATAACACCGGTTATTTGGGCCGAGTTGGGATTTATGAAGTTTTGGTGGTTTCGGAAAAAGTTGGTCGGATGATTTTGGCGCGGGAAACCAGTCAGGCTATTGAACAACAAGCGGTTGTTGAGGGTATGATTACCATGAAGCAGGACGGGTTTATGAAAATCCTAGAAGGAGTGACGACTATTGAGGAGGTGCTCAGAGTCGCCGAAGAGTAATGCAAAAATATTTCACATTTGCCATTTTTCATTTCTCATTTCTCATTTCTCATCTATCTAGACATTTGATTATTTGCAATTCATCTTAATGGTCAAAATGATTAAATAGATGTTAGATGGTAAATGATATATGTTAAATTAAAGTGAGCACGTAATCTGCCCTATGTCTATACAAGAATACTTAGAAATTGTCGTAAAAAAGGAAGCTTCTGACTTGCACATTGTTGCCGGAAGCCCGGTGACGATTAGAATTGACGGATCATTATTGCCTGTATCCCCAGCTCTGCTTTCACCGGAAGAGACAGAATCTCTGATTTTTGAACTTGTCTCTCAGGAGCAGAAAGAAATGCTTCTTGTTAACAAAGAATTGGATTTTTCTTTTGCGTTTGGAGAAACGGCCAGGTTTAGGGTAAATGCTTATTTCCAAAAAGGGTACCTGTCGGCGGCTTTGCGTTTAATCCCCGATTACATTAAAACGATTGAAGAGCTAAACCTGCCAAGAATCTTTCATAATTTCACCAAACTTAGACAAGGATTTGTGCTGGTGACTGGGCCTACAGGCCACGGCAAGTCGACGGCGATTGCCTCGATGATCAACGAAATAAATCAGGAGAGGCCCCAGCACATCGTGACGATTGAAGACCCGATCGAATATGTTTATCCCAAAGGAAAATCGCTTGTTTCCCAACGGGAAATGCATCTTGACACGCATTCTTGGGAGGTGGCATTACGGTCGGTTTTGCGTGAGGATCCGGATGTAGTTTTGGTTGGGGAAATGCGGGATTACGAAACTATTGCGGCGGCGATTACGGTCGCGGAAACTGGGCACTTGGTTTTTGCAACACTTCACACCAACTCTTCGGCGCAATCGATAGATAGGATCGTTGACGTGTTTCCGGAAAACCAGCAGGTGCAAGTGCGAATGCAGTTGGCTTCGACGATTGCCGGAATTATTTCGATGCGCTTGATTCCGGCCATTGGCGGTGGTAGATTGCCGGCTTCGGAAATATTGCTGACAAATTCGGCGGTTCAGACGGCTATTCGCGACGGAAAAACGCACCAAATCGACAACATTATCCAGACCAACGGCGAGCATGGAATGATCTTGATGGATGCGTCGCTAGCGTACCTCGTGCGTTCTGGACGAATATCTCTTGATGTTGCCAAAACATACTCTATCCGGCCGGAGGAATTGGATCGATTGGTGGGAAGCCAAACTTAAATCAAAATTCAAAGTGCAAAAATTAAAAATACAATTCAAATTTCAAAAGTTCTTCAGTTTGTAACTTTTTACTTGCAATTTTGATTTTTGAGTTTCGATTTTAAAATGGCTCTTTAT
>CAYGED010000274.1:0-2101 GCA_964348555.1 uncultured Coxiellaceae bacterium | reverse complement strand
CCCATGGCATCGGCGAGAAAAAAATCATGGCAAGCCAATAGGGAAATTCCCGATAAAAACCTTTAATAATAATTTGATAATGATAAGGGCCGATAATTTTCGTACCTGACAACGGGTATTTTCGCAAGTCAAGAAAAGTTCCTTTCGGTAATCCAGCGGCTTTCTTCATGAGCAGATGACTGTACTCCGAAAATCCCAAAATATATTTGCTCATAACTCCATAAATCGGTGATTGCACTTGCGGAGAGGCCAAGCGTTTAATTTCATAAACGTAATCACTGGCCAATAATTCTCGCGTTCCCATTGTCGGAAAATCCACGACGCTTTGGATTCCGCTGACTTCTTTTTTTGTTACCTGGAAATAAAGTGGTTGTCCATGCTCATCTTTTGCAAAAGCCGGATGCGGTTGGTAACGAATAGATGGTTTGATATCAATGTCATAAACGCTATAAACAATATTTTTTGCCTGGGTGTTAGCGGATAACCGATGCCATTTAGCGTCACAGTACGTCACGATCGGCATGCGCATGGCTGTGTCGGGGACAAGCCAATAGGGCCGCTTTAAATAGTGGTATTGCAACACGGGCTCATAAATCTGTGCCAAAATTTCATTTTCATCAGATGAATAAGCCCGAGCAGGATCCAAGGTTTTTGGCGAACCAACAATCGGTGCGTAACGGGTGTTTTGATTGACAGCGCCCTGATGGGGATAATTCCAAGGTGATGCGCCAGCATCAGCAAGCGCGCTAAAACCTATTATTCCGATGGCAACCCAGAAAGTCCGTTTCATCCTGCCATTATAAAGAATGAGCATCGCCGTGGCCATTACTCCCGAATTCCATTACAATTGTCAAAATTTTTAAAGAAAGCAACTCCGGCGCAAGCGCCGGAGACAAAAGCGATGGGGTTTCCAAAGGGGAGCAATGCAATGCTCCCCTTTGGTCGCCGTCCGCGCGGGTGTCCCGCGCAGGCGAAATTCAAATGGGAAAAATCTCGGTCGCTTGCGGCCGAGATTTTCGACAACGACGGTGCCTCATGGGTGAAAATGAATGGCAAGCTGCGCTGCAAGACGTTATTTCCGATCCACGGGAACTGTGGGAAACGTTGGGCTTAGACCCCAAACTGTTCTCAACAATCGTGGAAAAGCAGAGCACTTTTCCCTTGCGCGTGCCACGAGGTTTTGTCGCCAAAATGGAGCGTGGTAATCCGAAAGATCCTCTGTTACTGCAAATCTTGCCAACCTTAACCGAACAAATCCAAGCCCCACACTTTAGCCTCGATCCTCTCCACGAAAAAAAGGCCAACACACTCCCAGGCCTCTTACACAAATATCACGGGCGTGTTCTGATCACCTTAGCCACCGCGTGCGCCGTGAACTGTCGTTATTGTTTTAGACGCCATTTTCCTTATTCGGAAAATAATCCCGGAAAAGCCGGTTGGACTGCGATTTTCAATTACCTCCGCGAGCACCCGAAAGTGAGCGAAGTGATTTTAAGCGGTGGTGACCCATTAATGCTGCGAGATCTCATATTAAAATCATTTGTGTCGTTATTAGAAGAAATAACCTCCATTAAGCGATTACGAATACACACGCGATTTCCGGTCGTTATTCCAGAACGAATCACACAGGAATTATCAGATCTTTTGTCTCAATCGCGATTCAGCACGAGTATGGTGTTACACATCAATCATCCAAATGAAATTGATGAGGCATTGATTCATGCATTACAAAAAATACGCTTAACGAAAACGGTGCTGCTCAATCAATCGGTGCTTTTAAAAGATATCAACGACCAAGCGGACATTTTAATTCATTTAAGTGAACGATTATTTGAGGCGGGTATTTTGCCTTATTACCTCAATCTTCCCGATCGCGTTCAGGGGAGCGCGCACTTTTCGGTGACAGAAGAAAAAGGCAGATCGCTCATGAAAATAATGTCTGCTCATTTGCCGGGATACTTAGTCCCCAAACTCGTGCGCGAAGTGCCCGAGGCACCGTCAAAAATACCACTGTCGTTTTATTGAAACATTCGCTTGTAAATTTTCTAGTAAGTAGCCCGTATGAAGCGAAGCGAAATACGGGAAATTAAGAAATTAAAAG
>CAYGED010000273.1:0-2117 GCA_964348555.1 uncultured Coxiellaceae bacterium | reverse complement strand
GTAAATCACCGAGCCGCGCTGATAATTTTTCTTTTCGCTTCAATTTTCCACCGATCGTGATCATGGCCACATCAGAAACGAACGCAAACGCCGCTGCATATCGCGAAAATTGTTGGTAATATCGTTTTAATTCATTATGTGGCGCTAGCGTCCATCGACCTCCGCTAAGCCCCAAAAAAAACGCGCGAGCTTTATTGCTAATATAAAATCCAATGTGACTAAAGAGCGCTCGATCAAATTCTTGAAGTCCAGTCATGGATTTTTCTTGGGCCGCACGCATTTCTCGCAAAATAAACGGATGACAGCGAATAACACCCTGCCCAAAAATAATCATCGAGCGGGTTAGAATATTCGCACCTTCAACCGTAATACTGATGGGGCATTCAAAATAGGATTGCGCCAAATAATTATGTGGGCCCATGCAAATCCCTTTCCCACCATGCACATCCATACCATGACTCAACACAATGCGGCCCAATTCCGTCGTGTGATATTTACTAATGGCTGAAGCAACGGCGGGTTTTAAGCCGCGATCGACAGTGGTCACGGTAAATAAGCGCAAGGATTCCATCAAATAGGTATACCCACCAATGTGCGCCAACGCCATTTGCACACCACCAAATGCGCCGATATACGTATGGAATTGTTCACGAATACGTGCATAAGCACCGCTGGCATAAAGCACACGCTTGGCACCACCGCAAATCATCGATGGCAATGAAATACTGCGGCCTCCAGCCAGCGATTCCATTAACATGCGCCACCCGTGGCCCGCCATTTTTTCGCCCCCGATAATCCAATCTAACGGAATCACCACATCACGCCCGCGTGTTGGACCATTGGGAAAAGCACTCGATAAAGGATAATGTCGACGCCCCGTTTCCACACCCGGCGTATTCACCGGAATCAATGCACAGGTAATACCAATATATTGACGATCACCTAATAAACCATCCGGGTCATATAATTTAAACGCGAGACCAATAAGCGTCGCGATCGGTGATAACGTAATATACCGTTTATCCCATTGCAAACGTATCGCCAACTGCTTTTTTCCCTCAAATTCACGCTCGAAAATCACACCGTGATCTTCAATCGCGCTGGCATCAGAACCCGCTAGTGGACTGGTTAGCGCAAAGCAGGGAACTTCTTCACCCGATGCCAAACGCGGTAAGTAATAATTCTTTTGTGCTTCCGTGCCATAATGCAACAATAATTCGCCTGGCCCCAGTGAATTTGGAACGCTGGCCACGGTGCCCACCGCCACACTCACACTGCAAATTTTTGTAATAATCTGAGAATGGGCCAGCGCAGAAAATTCTTTTCCGCCGTAAACTTTCGGAATGATTAAACCAAAAAAACCCTTCGTTCTTAAAAAATCCAAGATGGATTTAGGAATAGTAAACCAGCGCTGATTAATATCCCAATTGCTGATCATCGAGCAGAGCTCTTCTACGGGTCCTGCTAAAAACGCCTGCTCTTCTTCAGTTAATTTTCCTTTTGGAATTTTTCTCAATTTTTCCCAATCGGGCATTCCAGAAAAAATTTCCGCTTCCCATCCAATATCTCCCGAGGTCAATGCTTCTTGCTCGGTTGCCGACATTCGCGGCATGACTTTACGATAAATCGATAAGACCCCTCTTGAAAATAGGTGCCGACGAATGGGAAGGCAATTCAATAAAAAAACGACTACCGCAAAAATAATCCATAATGCAATCAAGCCATTCGCTGATAATTGACTCCACACAGAAACGACGCCCAAAAAAAGGGTATACGCAACCGTCCAAACACTCAACGAAGCGCGATTAAAGGCAAGCACAGCGGTGAGGATAAAGACAGCCACCATCCACGCAGCGATAGACATACCCTGCTCCTTCTTATCAGCTTAAGACCCCTGCAATAATAGAGCGCGACACTAACCTCGTCAACGAGCTAATCACAAGAGGGGACAGTGGCAACGGTGTCTCGTCATTAATGTTTATTACCTTTGTGCAGGACAAAAAATCATGTTGTTTTTTTTGAGCAACCAGATGGTATGAAACCAATGTTGGCCATGAGTCATCACCTATTTGCTCAGGAAAGGCGTAGGTTGGAGCTGAGCGCCAGCGAAGCCCAAC
>CAYGED010000272.1:0-2140 GCA_964348555.1 uncultured Coxiellaceae bacterium | reverse complement strand
ATACATCTACACCGCTCTTTGCTACGAGTGTCAGTCTAGGATTTCCTTCAGGCGCTGGATTTTTACGGTTAGGAGCATCTACAAAGCAGAGACAGAATCTTGCTGATAAAGCTGTTGAGATAATAGATGAAATATTAACCTTGAGAGCCGCTATACCCGGCTCGATTGATTGACTAAAAACTCAGGATTAATTCACTTCCTTGTGGTTTGAGTCCCGGCAATCCCTGCCGGGATGACGTTTTTTCATTAGGCTTCGCGAATGCCCAACCTCGTCGTCTTCCTCGCGTGAGGCTGTCTGACTCCATGGAGAAAAATGGTGAACTTTCACAGCCGAATCGCGGGGAACCAAATTTTCGGAGTGGAGAAAATTTATTTCCTCATTGAGTTTGCTGGGCTTCGCGTGGGCTCAGCCCAGCCTACTTTTGGAATGTGGTCTGTACGAGTTAGGATTCAAGTCCTTTTGTTACTCTTCATCGGGTTTCAAGAAACTGCCGGCGGACATCATTTTTTCTTGCATGATTTTCTGAACTTTGCGCGATGCATCATTGAAGGCGGCTTTAATTAAATCCTCAACGATGTCTTTCGATTCTTTGAGCAATTCATCGGATAAGTGAATTTCCGTGGTTTCATGCTGTGCGGATAATGTCACTTTCACCATGCCAGCCCCGGACTCGCCGGTGACGTGCACTTTTGCGAGTTCTTCTTGCGCTTTCTGCATCATTTCTTCGATTTTTTTTGCGTTTTTAATTAAGCTGCCAATGTTAAATTTACCAATCATTTTTACCTCGTCGTTAACTGCCTTCCATCGGCAGGCGTGAATGAAAAGCATGGCTTAATGTCCCACCATCTAAATATTCCAGTTCGCCACCCAAAGGCACACCATGCGCGATTCGAGAACATTTGATTGTAGAGGAGTCCACGTGATTTGCAATATAGTGAGCAGTGGCTTTTCCTTCCATGGTGGGATTCGTCGCAATAATCAACTCCTGAACGCTGTCTAGTTGCAGGCGGGCGAATAAACCCGGAATGCCAATTTCGTTGGGTCCAAGGCCATCGAGCGGAGACAGATGGCCTTGCAACACATAATAAAGTCCCGAGTAAATATGCGTTTGTTCAATCGCGACAACATCGGCGGGGTTTTCAACAACGCACAGTTTCGTCGCATCGCGTTTTGGATTTTCGCAAATATCGCATCGTGTGCGTTCGGTATAAATACAACAGAGTTCACACTGTCCCACTTGATCAATGGCCAATTGCAAAGCTTGTGCGAGTGATGCACCTTTCGATCGCCCTGGTTTTGAGAGCAAATAAAATGCCATCCGCTGGGCTGATTTAGGCCCAACACTGGGTAAACTTTGCAACGCTTCAATCAAACGCTTCGTGAGCGGACTGAACATTTGTCCCTTTCTCCTGATGTTAAAGGAGTGGCTTAGTACTGCCCGTGAAACCACCTTTTCCGCCGGTACCGGTTCCACTGTTGCCACCTTCGTCGTTCATCGAAATATTGCGAATATCGTCAGGGATTTTCATACCTTGCAACAATTCGAGGGTTTTCGATTGCGTGGTTTTTTGAATGGATTCACTCAAATTTTTCCACGCTTCACGAATACGCCATTTAAACTCTTTAACACCGCCAGCCAAAGCGCGCTCATCAAATTCGATGTCTTCAAAACCATAGGTGGCTGTCATGATAATTTTAACGGTTTTATCGTGAGATTCCCCAGTGATTTTCAAATCAGACAAGCTGGAGTAGGTTGCTTGCATTTGTTGTTGCATGTCCATAATGCTACTTTTTATATCTTCCAATAAACGGTTGTCGATGTTGTCAATAGATGGTGGTTTCATGGAATTACCTCCGCAATAAATGAATTATTGTTTTATATTATTATTAATTCCTTCACTGATACTCGAGAAATTCCTTATTCATTCGAGACAATGGTCGCCTCCACAAGTGTTGCATCAAAGGTTTGCATTATTCGTTTCACCTGCTGATCGCTTTTGATCGCTTGCGTTGCGACTTGCTGTTGATGGCCCGCTTGCTGCTTCGCAATGGCGGCTGGCGTTGTGTCAGCAGGATGCTCAGCCATATCGATCTTGACGGTCAGTGTTTTATTCAGATAGTCGCTGAGCGCTTGATTAA
>CAYGED010000271.1:0-2153 GCA_964348555.1 uncultured Coxiellaceae bacterium | reverse complement strand
GTATAATGGAACACGAGTTTCGCTGTTCGCAAAACTCGTGATGAAAAAGAGCCAGGAAGGAGGACCCCTATGACGGAGTTTGAAAAAGCCCTACAAAACCCCCAGGACAGTTATACCGAACCCAAAAACGTTATCACCGATAAAAAACTCACGAAAGAGCAAAAGCTGCAAATACTCAAGCAATGGGAATACGATGCCCGCGAACTCATGGTCGCTGAAGAGGAAAACATGCAAGGTGAAGCAGCGAATATACTCCAACAAGTGCTGCATGCCATCCACGAAATTGATCCCAGCTATGATTCGACTCATTCCTCAGGTAGTAAGCAGGGAGGCTCGAGTTAAAAAATAAAACTCAAGGACATCACCTCTTCCACAATTTTTGTATACAAGTCTGTGAATAACCCTCGGATACTAAAAGTAACTGCCTATTTTAAAAAATAATTCCTCAACTCGATCGAAAGCTATACAGCCCGCTCTGGTTTGACATCTTTAAAGACCGACGATAGAGTGTTACCGCTTAATGCCGAGATGGTGGAATTGGTAGACACGCAAGTTTCAGGTACTTGTGGGGGCAACTCCGTGGAGGTTCGAGTCCTCTTCTCGGCACACTGTGTGAAATAGGTTAACGCATGACCGTATTAAAAATTTTACAATACCCTGACCCTCGATTAAAAACCATTGCTAAACCCGTCGAGCACTTTGATGACCAGCTTCGAAAAATCATTGACGACATGTGTGAAACCTTTTATGCCACCGAAAATTGTGCTGCTTTGGCAGCGACCCAGCTGGACATTGTCGATCCACCACGCGTAACCGTCATCAATTTCCCATCCGAACGCGACGAACTCCTCTGCCTGGTGAACCCCGAAATTATTGCCTCACACGGTGAACAAAATGAAGAAGAAGGCTGCATGTCCGTTCCTGGGTGCACTTACCACCGTGTAAAGCGAGCGATGACCGTAACCATGCGCGCAAAAGATCGAAACGATCGACCGATGGAATTCACGGTCGATGGGTATTGGGCCAAGTGCGTACAACACGAAATCGATCATTTGAACGGGAAAATTTTTCTCGACCGACTCTCATCATTAAAACGACAACGCGTGGACAAACGGCTCAGCAAACTCGACAAGCAAACATAATCCTCACTTTTCATCATTCGATCTCAAACATCGCTACATTAGTCATAAAATAAAATACAATGATTAACAGCAGAAAGGCCAAAACGCTTAACCACAAACGCCCATTAAAATAGCGCACGAATTTCGAGGAAATAACCGGATCTGCTATCAATAAACTTTCGCACTGACCCCGTAAATAAACGGCTGGAAACCAGCAAGCACCGGCAAAACCATAGCCCAATAACGTTATCAACCACCACTCAGGCTTAAGCACATAAGCCTTTTCATCAATCAACATAAATCCCGTGATGGGCTGAATAATCCCCGCGATGGCGGTGAAAACCCAATCAACAACCGCCACCTGTCGAAGAATCGCAATTCGATTTGAAATCCCATCCACGTATTTCGAAAAAAATAAGTAGCCAGCGCTACCCAGGCTGATTCCAAACAAGACGACGGCGCTCATGATATGTATGATCTTAATCCAATTGTAATACATGAGATAGTCAGCTATTTAACGAGAATTTACGAAAATTCTCGCCAACTTTATTCGATTTGCAGCCATTAAACAATAGGGAGACAGGCTCATGCTTTATCCAAACAAAAAAGTACTCTTCATCACCGCATCGTGAATAATTGCCACTAAAAATAAGGCAATTAACGCATAACCGCTGTGAAAAATCCAACGCCAACGAAATGGCCCTCCCAGACGGTAATTTTTCCATTTCAACATCACCATCCCACACCAACAAATAAAACTGAGCGTGAGCAATGTGTAAGCCGCTTGTATCCAAGGCGTTTGCATCGTGAAATGCGAAGGCACTACTAAAAACGTTCCACTCAAAAATAATCCCATGAATAAAAATAAAATAATCACGTCGACAAACAACGAAAAACGCAAACTTTGTCGCAACAATTGAGAATGGCGCGACGCAAAAACCAAATAAACATACGTTGTCGCCATTAGGCCAAATAAAGACACGGCAAACAACACGTGCAGGGCTTTTAACATGGTTTCCTTTACTTGTAATC
>CAYGED010000270.1:0-2161 GCA_964348555.1 uncultured Coxiellaceae bacterium | reverse complement strand
GTTTCAGTAGGATGAGCAATATCCCATCGACTGAAACAGCTATTTTTAATTGCGGTCCTAATTGCCATTGGATTGTTTTTGGTGGTCACGTGTCACCATTACTAAAATGATAAAGGCTACAATAATCATCACGGGAACCATCACAAATAATAAATAAGATTTGATGAGGATGGACCCTCCTGCCATTATAGCAAGGGTGATACCAATTAACATAAAAGTGGTGTCGGTGTAGATGCCGGCAAGGTAAAGTGTTAAAGCGAGCAAAATCAGAGCAAACAAAGCCGCTTCAGTTTGGCTGATGACGCCGCGTTCAACAAAAAGAGCAATGAGATACAAGGTGGCCACTAAACCAATCCAATGTAAAATCATGTGCCACAAATTGCCCGGAAAAGGGCTTGCTTCGTTGCGTTGGACGTACCAGACCAGCCAAATGGCGAGCAGCGCGTCGACGCCCGACATGATAGAGACAAAAATCCAATAGGCACGGTGAATTTCGATAATGAGTAAGCTAACGAGAGCAAGGATCAGCATGATCAAGCTAACGACGAGACGGGCTTTCCAACGTTTACCGGAATAGGAAGGCGATTGGCCCGAGCTTTTTTTTGCGGAATCCGTGTTTCCCATCAATTTCCCTCCCTCTATAGACGCTACTGGATCATTATTCGCTTGTCAATGAATGGCTAATGTGGTAAAAAGATCGGTTCCCTTTCAGGCCTGTTTTGTATGTTTATATCGGTGATGCCATGTCGCACTTTAGCAAACGTTTGGAATTATTAGCAAGACCTTCTTTTTTCTGGTATGTCACCAGTTGCTTGCTCTCGACATTTGCTTCTGGCATTAGCTATGTCACGATGTCTTGGCTTATTTTGCAGGCCGACAATTCCGTTTCAGCGATTTCGTTGTTGATGTTGTGTTTTTGGTTGCCGACCATTGTTCTGGGTCCATTTTTTGGAGTGGTAGCCGATCGGTATTCACGCAAGTGGTTAATTATCCTGGGGAACGCCCTGAGAGGGCTGGTGTTGGTCGGGTTTGGTGGGTACTTTCACTATCATATTTCTGCCCCGCTGATGTACTTATTAATGCTGATGTTGGGTATGAGCTTTAGCGTTTATTTTCCAGCGGGTATTGCATTGATTCGCGAGATCGTTCCGGCCAAAGACTTGTTGTACGCAAACTCCACCGTGGATATTGCTTTTGAAACAGGCAATGTGGTTGGAATGGGTATGGCTGGGTTTATCATTGCATTGAGTTCGTCCGCAGTGACGATTTTTGTTTCCGGGTTTATATTCTTAATATCTACTTTGGCCATGTTTCGTGTGGTGGTGACACGGAAATCGCCGGTGACCAGACTGAAAAAATCTTTTATGCAAGATTTTTATTTGGGCTTTCAATATTTACAAGAAAATAAAAAACTGCTCATCATTTATTGTGTTCAGCTACTCATTTTAGTCGCATTCATGACAGCACCGGTTCTTTTGGCGCCACTGGCGAAAAATGTGCTACATACAACCGTGTTGCAATTTGGGCAAATTGAAGCTGCTTTGTCAATTGGTGTCATCACGGGTGGTTTTATGATGCCCTGGATTGTTGAAAGAGTGGGCTTCTATCGTATGTTAATTATATTATGCAGTATGATGGCGATTTGTTTTGCTTGGTTTTCTGCGAATCAATACGTTACTGGTGCAGCGGTGTTGTATTTATTTTTGGGAGTGAGTTTGTCGGTTTGGCCATTGATTGTTACTGAAGCGCAAAATATTACAAAGCTCGATTTTCAAGCGCGTGTGCAGTCTGTTTTTAACAGTATTAGTGGCATTTTAATTTTAGCCATGTACCTGCTGGTGGATTTAGGCAGTCATTTTATTTCAATACGAAGGATGTATGGGCTTGAGGTTTTAATTGCATTAATCGCAATATTGTTATTAATTAGATTTCGCAGTTTGATAAAGGTTCGGGTGGAATAATACAGGAGTTTCGTGAATAGCGAAATTCCTGTATTATACTCATTACGATCTATACGTCTTCCTCGTGCGAGGCTGTCTGAGTAAATTGAGAAAAATACTGAATTTTCACAGCCGAGTCACGGAGATCCAAATTTTTGCACTCGGGGAAAATTGATTGACTCACTGAGTTTGCTGGGCTTCGCGTGCGCTCAGCCCAGCCT
>CAYGED010000269.1:0-2166 GCA_964348555.1 uncultured Coxiellaceae bacterium | reverse complement strand
CCATTATTTAAAACGGAGAGCAGGGTGGCTTCAAGACACGGAGTGTTTTCAAGCAACTCAACTCCTCTTCGGGCTGCCTCAGCTCTAGCGAGATTCATTTCCGCCCCATCTTTATCGTTGTCCAACACTACGACACGATAATCGAAGCTCCCTGGCTCATTTGCCGCGTTGATAACGATATTTATGGCACTTCCTCCCTTACCATTCCTAATAGTTACGGCTACTCCGCTGTCGCGAGCATAGAGTGCTTTTAGATATTTCAGAAATGTTTGTTCCGCCAATCCTTCTCCATACATTAACAGCGCCTGACTGGCTGAGCGTTGCTTTTTCTTAAATGGATTTGAACGCGACATATCTCGAGATCCACTTAGATTTTGGGTACGGCACCGTATGCACCCGTTATGTACTTCGCGTAATAATTTTCATCTGCTCGCACACCGGTCATCTCATCAAGTCGCCACGCTTCGCTTACGCCCTTCTCATTTTTTTCGACAAGTACAATTTGATATTTATCGAGACGGCTTAAAAGCAAATGACTATGCGTACTCAACAATAACTGCGCATTTTTTGGATTTGTTTCCGGTTGCACAAACAAATCAAAAATAGCAATGACGATTTCTGGGTGAAGATTCACATCAAATTCGTCGAGTACAGCTATATTTCCACTCGCTAGAGCAACGAGTACACTACGCAGAAGTACAAATAACTGTTTTGTACCTGACGATTCGTACTGAAGCGGCATTAGTTGTTCATGTCCGTCAAAGGAATGGGCAACACTTACATTCATAGAGAAGTTGTTCTCTCGCTTTTCTTTCTTAATCAAGAATCCCTTCAATCCCAAATCAAATCGTGACAGAAGTTTTTCAGCCTGTTCCTTCAAAACCTGATTTTCAGTCTCACTATAAAAATCAAGTGTTTCCGTTAGTTGTTGAATTGAGTTTGGCAAAAGATGGTCGCCTATCCAGCCAGCTTCAACCACATTTGTTTGAATCCCATCCCAGAATTTGGCAATGATTTGACTTTCTTTGTGATTCAAACGAGCTGCCGTGCCAATTACACTGGCATTTGTTCGCAATAGACTTTTGAATTCTTTTTGCAAGCTGAAGTTAGTGTCCTCAAATTCATATTGTCCTTTATCGCTATTCCATGTTCGAGAAAATAATTTCTTGCTGGATTTCTTTACATTTGCAAAACTTGTCAGCTCCAATTCCTCACTAAGAATTTTCTGCTTGGTGAGCACGAAACTGTAGGTATAAACTTTTTCATTAATCTCGAAGACGACAGATAGTTCGATTGGACTATTATTTGCTTCGCCAAAAGCAAACGGCTGTACAACAATCGGTTCATCAGGTTTAGAGTTGAAAGAATCAACGATTAGCCATTTCAAAAATGGCAATATCTTTAAAAGGTTTGTCTTACCAGATGCATTTGGGCCAACTACAGTTTCGACTTTTGATAGGCGAGTTCCAGATGTGGTTGGGAAATAGCCATTATTCTTTGGGGCGTTATCGTTCACCACAAAGCTCAAAGAAGCCTCTTCTCCAAGAGAGTAGAAGTTTTTGCAAGAAAATGAATGGATCATATTTATATAATTTTAAGCTATGACCTTCGACCCCCGTAGACTAGCAGGTAATTGGTAAATTTGCAAGTTATCCACAGTTTTTCGTATAAATCGCCATAATTTGCTCTATTTTACGCTATTCTAGCTATAAGAAGTATTTTCTCTACGCACGCAAAAATACCGACGTCGAGGATAAGCAAATTCTCTCTATTGAGGCGGAATTGTAGGCGCTCGCCAAGCTCGAACAACTCAACGTCGTTGAGGTATTCATAGAGAAGCAGTCCGCCAAGAAGCCCGGTCGTCCTGTGTTTAACGATATGATGGCGCGAATACAAAAGGGTGAGGCGCAAGGCATCGTGTGTTGGAAGATAGACCGCCTCGCGCGAAATCCCGTGGACGGTGGGCAGATTCAGTGGCTTTTGCAGAACAAGGTCATCGCACATATTCAGACGCACGACCGCGCCTATTATCCCGCCGACAATGTGCTGATGATGTCGGTAGAGGGCGGATTGTCTTTGAGATTTGAACGATTGCGGTATTGTGCGTGCATGAAAAAAAACAAAATGGACTCCACTCAACAAACATGACCGCAACGAGATTGAGAT
>CAYGED010000268.1:0-2169 GCA_964348555.1 uncultured Coxiellaceae bacterium | reverse complement strand
CTATGTGCTGGATGATTTAAACACAAACATTGGAAAGCCTATCGCCAATGTCAAAATTTATATTTTAGATGATAATTTGCAGCCACTGCCTATTGGCGCCGTGGGGGAATTACACGTGGGCGGCGCGGGTCTTGCACGGGGCTATTTAAATCAACCGGAATTGACGGCTGAAAAATTTATTACCAATCCTTTTCAAAAGGGACGTTTATACAAAACGGGTGATTTGGCTCGCTATTTACCGGATGGCCATATTGAGTACATCGGTCGTCATGATTTTCAAGTGAAAATTCGGGGAATGCGTATTGAATTGGGGGAAATTGAGGCAGCCTTAACCGCCCTTGAAGGCATCCAACACGCCTGTGTTTTGACCAAAGAGCGGGCCAATAATCACGCTTTAGTGGGATACTACATTGGCAATAATAACGGTAGCCTTGATAAGGATAAACCGATTGTAGAGACATGGGAAAAGCTTTATGACGCCGAATACAGTCATGTCAATGCGGACACGCTCACCGCCGATTTTACCGGATGGAATAGTTTTATCACGGCACAAGCGATTCCGCTATCGGAGATGCAGGAATGGCGAGATAATATTATTAGTCGTATTCAATCGTTAAATCCCCGATGCGTTTTGGAAATAGGGATGGGTTCAGGGTTACTCATGTACCCCTTGTTAACGATGATTGAGGACTATGTGGGCTTAGATATCTCCCGTCACGTTATTCAACGTCATGAACAGCATTTAAAAGACTCCGATTATCGGGTGAAATTCTATCATTTAACAGCGGTTCAATTAACAGAACTTCCAACCGCACACGTATTTGATTGCATTCTGATGAATTCTGTTTGCCAGTATTTTCCCACTATACATTATTTTGAAACGGCACTCACTCAGGCCATTCAAAAACTTTCATTCGGTGGACACATTTTTATTGGTGATGTTCGCAATTATCGATGTCACAAACATTTAATTCAAGATAAGTTATCTTATCAACAGGGTGCTTATACGCCGGCTGAAGTTAATCATTGGATGCATCAAGAAAATGAATTATTAATTGCACCGGAATATTTTTTAAAACTGATGCAGCAGTACCCCTCTCTTCAAACAACCCTTTTAGAAAGACACAGTGAACATCCCAATGAATTAACGCAATATCGGTATGATGTGGTGATAAGCTTAGTGGAAGCAGTTGACCCCAATATGCACATTGGCGTAAAGGATTCCGAAAGACTGCATAACCTCCCCTTGTTAAGCAAACGCTCGTCGTCTCAGCTTTTATCGGCGCTCGCTGAAACGCTACCGGACTATATGTTACCCAACGTTTTAATTGAAGTGGATGCTATACCCCTAACGCGTAATGGTAAAATAGACAGACAAGCGCTCCTTGAGTTGGAGTTTTTCAATGTTGAGCAATATGAAGCTCCCCGCAATGAAGTAGAACAAAATATTTGTCTGGTTTATGCGGAAGTGCTGGGGTTGCTAACCAGTCAGGTGGGGGTTCAGGATGATTTCTTTCGATTGGGCGGGAACTCGCTGTTGGCCATTCAAGTCACGCACCGCCTCAGCAAGACTTTAAACATTCATTTACCGGTGGCTGAATTATTCAGCGCAAAAACTCCCGAACAATTGGCTCACGTTATTGAAAAAATTACGACACAAAATATCGTCATTCCAACAGTAGACGGTTTAACGCAGTACCCGTTATCGTTTGCCCAAGAGCGTCTGTGGTTTATTGAGCAATATGAACAAGGCAGCCGCGCGTACCATATGCCGCTGCTTGTGCAGCTTCAAGAAAACGTATCTCAAGAAGCGTTAACGTTAGCTCTGCAAGCGGTCGTCAGGCGACATGAAATTTTACGCAGTGTTTTTGTATCGGATGAATCGGGCAGTGATTATCAAGCGGTAAAAAATGACCCGCTCGAGATTAAAACCGTTGTCTGCGAGACGCCTGCACATTACCAAGAAGCCGTGACAAAAGACATTAATCAACCCTTTGATTTACGACAACATTATCCGATTCGTGTGTGTTTTTATGTCGTCGACTCACACCGTTATTTGCTGATTAACTTACACCATATTGCCAGCGATGGCTGGTCAATGGAACTGTTGCACAAAGAAATCGGGGCCTATTATCAACATTACCAGGCCGGAACGCCCCTGTCATTATC
>CAYGED010000267.1:0-2174 GCA_964348555.1 uncultured Coxiellaceae bacterium | reverse complement strand
GATATAAAATTTCTCTTCGACCTATTTGATTATTACGAAAAAGAAGCTTTACGTTTAATTGAATTGGCATTACCGCTGCCGGCCTACGAAATGGTGTTAAAAGCCTCGCATACTTTCAACTTACTCGATGCAAGACAAGCTATTTCTGTCACTGAACGTCAGGGTTTTATTTTGCGCGTTCGCAAACTCGCGGAAGTCGTCGCGAAAGCTTACTATGCCACACGCGAAAAACTCGGGTTCCCGATGTTAAAAAAAGAAAAGGTATCCCATGGCGGCTCATGATTTTTTATTCGAAATCGGATGTGAAGAGTTGCCTCCGCTGACGTTGTACACATTGGCAACGAGCTTTCGCGATAATATGTCTGCGTTATTAAAAAAATCGGGGCTTCCCTTTAACGATATTCAATTTTTTGCAACACCTCGACGATTGGCTATCTACATTAATCAACTGGTGGACCAACAACCCCCGCAATCGATCGAGCGTCAGGGTCCCAGTCTAAAAGCAGCCTATGATAAAAATGGCATACCCACCATTGCGTGTTTGGGGTTTGTGCGAGCTTGCGGCGTATCCACCGATCAACTTCAAGTCAAAGAAACCGAAAAAGGCCGCTGGGTTTTTTGTCGCTACGAACAGCCCGGGAAAAATACCCGTGAAATAATGCCTGAAATCGTGCTCGCGGCTTTACATCAGCTTCCCATCCCCAAACCCATGCGTTGGGGAAATCACACAACACCTTTTGTTCGGCCCGTTCACTGGGTTGTTATGCTCTATGGAAAAGACGAGATCCCAGCAACGATTTTTGGAAAAAAAACGGGGCGCGAAAGTATCGGCCATCGTTTTCATAAAGCCCATAAAATTCTCATCACTCAACCCAGGGATTATCAATCATTGCTTTCTACCCAAGGAATGGTCATCGCTGATTTCAATCAGCGAAAAAAAATTATTCGTGAACAACTTGAAAAAACATCAGCCCCTGTGGGCCGCGCCATCATCGACGAAACACTGTTAGACGAAGTCACCAGCATGGTGGAGTGGCCAGTTGTTTTAATGGGGCAATTGAATTCAGAATTTTTATCGCTTCCTCCCGACGTATTAATCACTGTTATGAAGGTACACCAACGTTGTTTTCCGGTTGAAGGAAAAACAGGTGAATTACTGGCGAATTTCTTGGTGGTTTGTAACATCGACAGCAAAGATAAAAAAGCCGTTATTCGAGGAAACGAACGTGTTATTAATGCCCGTTTATCGGATGCTTCCTTTTTTTATCACAATGATTTAAATCATCCGCTGAGAGATCAAGTGAATAAGCTAAAAGGTGTTGTTTTCCAGCGTGAACTCGGCAGCCTTTTTGAGAAGGCAAGGCGTGTTGAAAAACTATCGGGATTTATTGCAAAACAATTGGATGAAGATGTTTCCTTAGCCAAGCACGCAGGCCTTTTGTGCAAAGCCGATCTGGTCAGTCAGATGGTATACGAATTTCCAACGCTTCAAGGCGTGATGGGTTATTATTATGCGAAAAATAATCAAGAAGCGTTGCCCGTTGCCGAAGCAATCCGAGATCATTATCTTCCTCGATTTTCGGGCGATTCACTTCCGCATTCGCGATTAGCGGATTGTGTTGCTCTCGCCGATCGAATGGATACCTTAATCGGAATGCTGGGCATTCATAAAATCCCAACGGGGACAAAAGACCCTTTAGGTCTTCGCCGAATAAGTTTAGGCATTCTACGTATTATCATTGAAAAGAAACTGCCACTCGATCTCATGAAATTGCTTTCAGAAACAAAAAAATATTACGAAAAGCTTCCAAACAAAGATGTCGTTAACCAAGCATTTGATTTCATCATGGAACGTTTGCGCGCCTGGTATTTAGAAAAAGGTATTTCAGCGAATGTTTTTTCCGCTGTTTTGGCGAAAAGACCCTCTGCGCCGCTTGATTTGGATAGCCGAATTTCGGCGGTTCAACATTTTCTCAGATTACCGCAAGCAGAGGCTCTAGCCGCTGCAAACAAGCGCGTGAGCAATATTCTAAAAAAACAAGCAAAAACATTTTCAGATAAAGGTGTCGACTCGTCACTCTTAGAAGAAAGCGCAGAAAAAAATCTGGCAAAATTGCTGCATCAATACGAAAAAAGCATAGAAACACGTTATAAAAAATCAGATTATATTGGGG
>CAYGED010000266.1:0-2178 GCA_964348555.1 uncultured Coxiellaceae bacterium | reverse complement strand
CTATGTAGCTCAGTTGGTTAGAGCACGGCATTCATAATGCTGGGGTCAGTGGTTCAAGTCCACTCATAGCCATTTTTATCACGCTCAACTAAACAATTGCGCTTTATTGGAAAAGAAAGCCAATACCATCGCTTCATCCACTTCGTCAAGCTTAGCCGGTTTCCAATGGGGATTCTGATCTTTATCGATGACGGCGGCGCGCACACCTTCAAAAAAATCAGGTGTTTTCAAAAATTGTAAAGCCACGTTAAATTCCATTTGCATCACGTGATCAAAATCCATGGATTGCCCTTGGCGCTGTTGATGCAACGTGACTTTCAGGCTGGTCGGCGAACGAGACAGCAATTGTTTTAGCGTTTTCGAACTCCATTCGTTATTTTGTTCTTCCAATCGAACCATAATTTCTTCAACCGATTCGCCGGCAAAACAATCCGCAATAGCTTTTTCATGATCGGCTAATCGCAGCGGATCAAACTCTACGCTGAATCGATTGATGATTTCGCTGACACGGTGACCCTCATGACTGCTGAACGGTTCATTGGCTAAAGCGTCTAACAAAACTTGCTGCTGTTCACTGGAAATCACGTGATTAACCAAACCCAACCAATGCGCATCACTGGCGCCAATCCGTTCGCCGGTCATTCCTAAAAAAAGACCTAATTTATTTTTACATCGCGGCAAAAAATATCCCGCGCCGATATCCGGAAAAAATCCAATCGCGGTCTCGGGCATCGCGAACATCAAGCGCTCAGTCGCCACACGATGCGAGCCATGTATCGATACCCCCGCTCCGCCACCCATCGTGATGCCATCCAACCATGCAACATAAGGCTTCTTAAAATGAAACAGTGTCGAATTCATTTGATATTCTTGCTGAAAAAATTGAGCGGCTTGCTCTGGATTTTCCCTTTTTGATAAATAAAGCGTACGAATATCACCACCCGCGCAAAACGCGCGATCACCCGCTCCTCGAATAAACACGGCTTTAATCGCCTCGTCTTTTTCCCACTGCAACAACTGATTTCGCAAGGCTGTGCACATGTACATGGTTAATGCATTCAGTGCTTTGGGGCGGTTTAATGTAATGAGCCCAATATTTCCCTGATTACCGGGTATTTCTGAAAAAAGTATTTCTTGTTGCGATTCCTCTGACATATTTCATTCACCTTCAATCTTAGGGACAGATAACAAAAGCTGCTTCGTATAAGCTTGTGTTGGGTGTTGTAATACTAACTCAGTTGTCCCTTGTTCGACAATCTTGCCGTTTTGCATGACGGCCACGTGATGTGACAAATAAGCCACAACGCCCAGATTGTGCGTGATCAGCAAATAAGTCAACTGGTGTGTTTGTTGCAACTGAGATAACAACTGAAGCACTTCCATTTGAATGGATACATCTAGTGCACTCGTCGGCTCATCTAAAATCAACAATTTTGGCTCAACGGCCAATGCGCGCGCGATACAAATGCGTTGACGCTCACCGCCCGAAAATTCATGTGGATATCGCCATTTATAATCCGGCTCTAAACCCACTTGAAGCAGTAATTCATCCACTCGTTTGATTCGTTCACGTCGACGGAGTGTTTTTTGCAACGTCATGGCTTCCATCACACTGTCTGCGATCATTCGCCGTGGATTCAGTGCAGCGTAAGGATCTTGAAATAATAATTGCACATCCGTACGAATCGCATTCATTTTTCGTTTCGAAAGATTTAATATGTTTTTACCTTGAAAAATAATTCCTCCCTCTGCCTCTCGAACCAAGCGCACTATCGATTTTGCCGTGGTCGTTTTACCCGAACCCGATTCACCAACTAAGGCCAAGGTCTGACCTTTTGGCAAAACGAAACTGATGCCATCCACCGCTTTAATATCCCGCACTTTTCGCCTGAAAAATCCTTTTCGCACCGGAAAATAAACGTTCAAATTTCTGACTTCCAAAATAAAATCGTTTGTTGGTTGCGGAATATTCTTCACGTCAGGCGCTGGAATGGAATCGAGTAAATGCTTGGCATAGTCTGTCTTAGGATGACGGTAAAACGTGTTTCGATCCGCTTGCTCCATCAATTTTCCCAATCGAAGCACAGCGATTTCATCGGCGATCTTTGAAACGACGGCGAGATCATGGCTAATAAAAAGTAGGGTCATGTTTCGACGCATTTTCAGCTCGTTGAGTAA
>CAYGED010000265.1:0-2191 GCA_964348555.1 uncultured Coxiellaceae bacterium | reverse complement strand
CCTATCCGTTTCGGGCAATGTCCAGATAACATGCATATGTTCCGGCAAAATAACGACCGCATCCACCCGAAACGGATATACCTTTTGAACCGATCTCATACAGCAACGCAATAGATTAATTTCTTCCAGCAACAAGCGGCTTCCCCGATCACGTAGATTCACCGTAAAAAAATAATTCCCTCCACAAACATAATTCCTTCGATAATCAACCACTGCCACCACCCTTTTAATTTCTTAATTTCCCGTATTTCGCTTCGCTTCATACGGGCTACTTACTATACGATCGATTAAAATATGATCCCGGTATTGAGTCAATACCGTAAATTTTCGGGGATGGGGATTGCAGTGAGTTCTCGATGAAAAAAAGAAAACGTTTAACCTGGATATTTCATAGGGGGTTAAGGCGGCATTAATTTTTGCACGTAACGTGTTTGAATGGTTGTTCAACGAAACTATTTAAAATGATTGGGGTGGACGATGGGACTCGAACCCACGACAACCGGAATCACAATCCGGGGCTCTACCACCTGAGCTACGCCCACCAAAAAAAGGTGGATTACGCGCAAAATGCATTAATCCATCCTACATTGGGGTAGAATACTAGCACCCCAGGCCCTAGCAGGACAACATGCCCTTAATAATCGGGTGATGGTTGATGTTGAAGAAGCTCGTTGTTTAATTCGTTCAGTGATGCAGACAGACCTTTCTGGCGACCATGATAAAAGAGTCCAGCCCCAACGCCACAAATAGCAACACCACCGGACGCTATCCCATAGCCATAGAACAAGCTTAAGCCAAAAGTCGGTACTAATGTCGCCGCCGCAAACAAACAGCCCGCCACCGTTATCGCAACACCTAAAGCCATTAGCGCACTCCCCAATAGCTTCCAGCCCAGTGATGGCTTACCCTGAACACGTTGCGCGTGGTTTTGTAATTTCTCGACAGCAGTTACTTGGCCGTCGTCTTCTTCAAACACACCCACTTGTTTGCTTGCGTCTAATGCATACCTTAACGCCTCCGTTAAATGACCATAGGATGTCAATTCTTTCTTCGCTAAGCCATTGGCTTCTAGTATCACAACACTCAATCTATTATAAATTGTGACTCGTCCTGCGTTTCGTTCTGCTTCAGCTTGATCGTTAAGCACTCCCACAACATCATCAAAATCAGCTTTTAGCACCTCGAGAAATTCATTGCATAAAGCATCAAAAAATCCACTTTTCAGCGACTCAACAAAATCAACGATAACCGCGTTTTCTTTCTCATGTGCATATTTACGTAAGAGCTCACAGAGTGCTTTATGTAACCCAGTGGTTATTTCTTCATCTTTTAGCTTGTGCTTTTCAAGTTCCTTTTGACCATCTGCAAGCTGTCTGATTTCATCTGCTAACGAATGATTTGATTCTATTTCAACAAAATGCTTCTTGAGTAAATCATGAATGGATTGATAGATTTGCAACAAAAGTAAATCCATCTGTTTAATCTTCGGCTCATCAGCGGATGCACGACGTTCACGAAGTCGCTTAATTTCTGCGTAAATGGGCTGAATAATACTTTCGTCAAGCTGCTGCAAATAACGTCTTGTTTGACTTTTATAGAGTCCATCTTCATCTCGAGCATTAAATAAGTCATCCAATAACTTCAAACGCGCGAACAATGGCTCACAAGCCCTTGCATTGAAGGCCCAATTCTGCTGTTGCCCTGGCTGATCATTATCCTCCCGCTTTTCATCTTCGCCGCTCAACGCTGCCTTTTTATGTGGAGCAGATACTAAATACCAAGGCTCCTTATCAGAAAGCGTTCCAATTGCATCCTGATGCACGTTCACCAGCTCGGCTGCTAGTGACCACGGCGCCAAAGCTAAAAGAGACTCATCAGCGGCTGGGTAGCCTTTTAATCCAGGATGCCTTTCTTCTGCACGCTCATGCGCATAATAACGACCTACATAGAAAGGCGTCAGGGTAATAGTAGAACCATTATGCGTGGCATCCCCACGACCTAAGCGCACCAGTAACTCCACAGGATTTTCAGATTCAGTCCCTTCGCTATTGCCAAAAACTTCAGGGGCTAGATAAACTAGATAAAAAAGACGCGATCTATTTGCATCGAAACGGGCGCTAAGCAGCAATTTAATCTTATCTTCTCGAACAGTGGTCCATATAGTTTCTTTATCAATCGTGTTAAGCTCTTC
>CAYGED010000264.1:0-2199 GCA_964348555.1 uncultured Coxiellaceae bacterium | reverse complement strand
GAGTCTCTTAATTCTTTCATCAATCGGCGGATGGGTCATAAAAATTTTCGCTAACCATACAATTGTTTTTTTCTTTCCCTGATACGGATCATCTAACCACAGGTGCGCCGTTGCGTGATTTGCCTGTTTCATCGGAGTATTATCGTGAGCCAATTTTTCCAATGCGCTGGCAAGCCCATCCGGATATCTTGTAAGTAAAGCACCTGATGCGTCAGCTAAGAATTCTCTTTTACGAGAAACCGCAAGTTGAATTAGAATCGCAATTATTGGAGACAAAATGGCAAGTGCGATTCCTAATATTAAAAATACTGCTTGAATTTGGCCTCCTCCATTGTCTCTATCATTACCGATTCTCCCCCACACCATTGATCTTAAAAACATATCGGAAAGCAATTGAATTACCCCTACAAGAACAACCACGACCGTAGAAACCAGCATATCTCTATTACCAATATGCGACATTTCATGGGCAAGAACACCTTCAAGTTCGTGCCTTTCCATTAATTGCAATATTCCTGTGGTTACAGCAACAACAGCGTGCTTTGGATCCCTTCCCGTAGCAAAAGCGTTGGGCTGTGGTGAGTCTACTATATAAACCCTTGGCTTAGGCAACCCACATGTAATAGCCAGATTTTCTATTATATTATGTAGCTCCGGATACATGTTTTCCGGCACCTCTTTGGCTCCGGTAGTTGCGATGACTATTTTGTCGGAATACCAATAGGAAATAAGGCTGGTTATGGTGCTAAAAATGACCGCAAATACAAGAATACCCGGATTACCATATATACGCGAAAACACCCATCCGGTCGTTGAAATCAATACCAAAAAAATGGTTATCAAAAACCAAGTCTTCCTTATATTGGAATCTTTGTGGGTCCAGATAGTAGCCATATAATTAGTTTAAAACGCCACTTTGGCTGGCTGACGCTCTTGCGGAGCTTCATTTAAATCGAAGAATTCTTCTTTTTTGAAGTTGAATGCTCCTGCTATTACATTTGTTGGGAACATATCTATCTTGGAATTTAGCTCCATAACATTTGAATTGTAGAACCTTCTGGAAGCCTGAACCTTGTTTTCCGTATCAGATAGCTCTCGCTGCAACTCTAAAAAGTTGGTGTTTGCCTTGAGGTCAGGGTAAGCTTCCGCCACTGCAAAAAGGCTTTTTATGGCTCCTGAGAGCATGTTTTCCTTCTCCGCTTGATCGTGCAAGTTGTTGCTTCCCGATATAGCAGCTGCCCTTGCCTTGGTGACATTCTCAAAAGCGGTGGACTCGTGCTTGGCATATCCTTTTACCGTTTCAACCAAATTTGGGATGAGATCATAGCGCCTTTTCAATTGGACATCGATGTCCGATAGAGCTTCTTTTGCTCTGTATGCAAGCGTTACGAGGCGGTTGTACGCCATTATTACCCAAAAAATAACTAGCACACCTATTCCTAGAAAAATATATAAAGTATTCATAATAGCTCTATTATATAATAATTAAGCAGTTTTGCAAATATTTACCTCCCCAAATTGTAAAGGCGCTTGATTTCATCGGCACTAAGAGCCCTATTATACAGTCTAACTTCGTCCAGAGAACCGTTGAGCGATGGTTCCCCACAACTTGAATTTACTATTGGACCATAACGTGTCCCAAACATCAATGGATTCGAGTTTCCTAGCAATGATTCGCTTTGCGTATCACTATCCGCCAAAACACCATCAATATATAGACGCACAGCAGAACCATTTTTTACTCCGAGTACATGGTGCCAAATGTTAGCGGGATAACCCTGAGAAGTTTGCAAAATAATATTATTACCCGCGCTTCCGACCGTCCTAAATCCATAATCACCGGCAATATCGTTGGAGGTAAACATCTGCCAATCATTATTTTCTCCGCAGTTACCTTTTGAAACAAAATTGCTAAAAGTATTAGAATGCTTAAGCCATGCTGAAGCCGTGAAGTCACCTGTTTGGACATCTAGCACATCTGCATCAGCTACTGTTACATAGCTACCATCACCTATTTCTACAGCTAAACCGTTAAATAAAATTCCTTGACCGAATTTTCCCTCAACTGGTGATGTGCCTGTCGCATTATAATACTTACCATTGTTGTTTAGTCCGCTTCTGTCATAGACAGTCGCAGGAGTTGCTCCGCTCGGAAAACCTGCCGTATCTTTCCCATCAAAACTCCACCAACCGACTAAG
>CAYGED010000263.1:0-2211 GCA_964348555.1 uncultured Coxiellaceae bacterium | reverse complement strand
GTCAATTTCATCGCAGCCGACGGCGGATGATGAACGTCTTGCAAGAAAGAAAGCTAACCTTATCCCGAAAAAAATCCCGGATGGGTGAGATTACCAGTGGGTTTCATTTTTTAGCTGCGACACGAGGTTGCAAAGAAGGGTTGTCTTCTCCAGCAATGGAAGGAGTCCATCTATATCACTGGATGAACCTAGGGTCATGAATAAAGAGCTGACCTGACAATGTAACGAAGAGTAGAAATACTCGGGATTTGAATCGTAAGAAACGAATCCTCCTAGAAGCCACACAACTAGGTGAGTGCTAGGTAACTGACAAGGTGAACACATGTGAACTCGCGATAAAGTTCGTCATGGAAAACAAGTGAAAGTGGCTGACACACTTGGCCAAAAGAGGTATGAACGCAGGCAGGCAAGTTCTAAGATATTGCCTCGTGATCAACAGCGTTCCGGACAACAGCGAGCACCTAAATCAGTAATACCCATCTTTGCGGAACGTGGAAACCCTGTATTTTCCCTGATCTATATCAGGAAAGTAAATTGCAAAATTTGCCGACGAAAATTCAGGATTGAGATGCTGGAAAAAGCAAATGCCTTGTTGTAACGATGAGGATATGAGTTGCAATATTACTCATCACGAAAGTGAGCCCACGTCCAGCTGGTGTGTTATTGTGAGATAATTTGGAGAACCGAAACCATGAGGAAAAGCAAATGGCAGCGATAGCAGTATCGTCTGGGGCATCTTCAGCAAGCATCGATGACCGAATAGCATGGAGTATTATTCCATGGCGAAAGGCATTCAAGTTTGTCAATCGGCTGCAAATGCGTATTGCGAAGGCTACTCGTGAAGGAAGAAAAGGTAAAGTGAAAGCTTTACAACGACTTCTGACGCACTCATTTTACGCTAAAGCCTTAGCAGTAAAACGAGTCACTGAAAACACGGGAGGCAAAACTCCCGGTGTTGATGGTGTTATCTGGAAGACCCTTGTTAAAAAGATACAGGCTGTGCGAGCGTTAAAGCGAAGAGGTTACCAACCTCAACCGCTGAGACGCACTTATATTCCCAAAAAAGGAAACGCCGTTAAACTTCGGCCGCTTGGAATTCCAACCATGATAGATCGAGCAATGCAAGCATTGCATTTGCTTGCACTAGAACCGGTGGCAGAAATTCTAGCGGACCGAAATTCGTATGGGTTTAGGCCAAAGCGGTCGTGCGCTGATGCAATTGAGCAGTGCTTTATAGTACTTTCTCGAAGAGTGTCAGCACCCTATATACTGGAGGGCGATATACGCACATGCTTTGATATAATCTCCCATCCGTGGTTGGAGAACAATATCACTACTGATACGGTGATCTTACACAAATGGTTGAACTCAGGGTATATGGAAAAAGGAGTATTTCATCATACAAAAAAAGGAACGCCACAAGGTGGAATCATTTCACCGACGGTGGCCAATATGGCATTGGATGGTTTGGGAACTTTAATCAAAAGTATTTCCAAGCAGCCAGACAAAGTCAATTTTGTGAGGTACGCAGATGATTTTATTGTGACAGGAAATTCGCGAGAAATTCTTGAAAATAAGATCAAACCTGCTATTAAAATCTTTTTAGCCGAGCGTGGCTTGGAGCTCTCACAAGAGAAAACCAAAATCACGCACATTAATGATGGGTTTGATTTTCTTGGTTTTAATATACGAAGATATGGTAGGAAATTCTTTATTAAACCTGCTAAGAAAAGTGTATTGTCTTTTTTAAAAGATATCCGAGCTTTAATCAAACAGAATATTGCGACAAAGACGGAAATATTAATTCAGAAGCTGAATGCACACATTCGCGGTTGGGCTAACTATTACCGTCATGTTGTCTCTAAAAGGATTTTTTCATACATAGACCATTGTATAAATCACGCTATTATTCGGTGGATTAATCGGAGACATCCAAATAAAAGTGCCCAATGGAAACGAAAGAAATACTTTCGTAGCCATGGTCATGATAATTGGATTTTCTTTGCAAAAATCCGAAATAAAGAAGGTGAATGGATAAACCTAAACTTATTTAAAGCTAGTAGTGTAAAAATCGAGAGGCATATTAAAATTAAATGTGAAGCTACTCCATTTGATCCGAATTATAAGGATTACTTTGAAAAGCGTAAAACACGCCATACAAAAATAAAATTCTAATAAATTTGGAACAAATAAATAGCCTAAGAATTTTAA
>CAYGED010000262.1:1453-2212 GCA_964348555.1 uncultured Coxiellaceae bacterium | reverse complement strand
AGAATAAATCCGAAAATCCCGTATTCCGCTTCGCTTCATACGGGCTACTTACTGACGTTCAGATAACGGTAATCCATCCTCTCTTGAGCTGTTACTATCGGTGAATGATTTCTATCTCTCAGCACATTGGTTATCGCGCCGAAAAGCGCGCTTGTCGATTTTTAAAAAAACAAGGGCTGTCGCTCATCACCAAAAACTTTCAAACACCCTATGGAGAAATCGATTTGATTATGCAGGACCAACAAGAAATTGTTTTTGTGGAAGTGCGTTATCGTCAAAACACCGACTTTGGCACGGCCAGTGAAACAGTTTCCTCGATGAAACAACGACGTATCGTTAAATCCAGTTTGGCCTACTTGATGAAACACCAAATCCCTGATAGCTTCCCGTGCCGCATCGATGTCGTCGATATCACAAAAAATGATGCGATTTGCTGGATAAAAAATGCTTTTGATGTAGAATATTGACGGGAGCGGCTCAGATGATGGATTTATTTCAGAGAATAAAGCTCAATTTCAACGCGAGCATACAAACGAAAATCTCGTCAATAGATGTGCTCGTTGACCCTATCGCGCAAGCAGGAGAGCTATTTGTGCAGTGCTTACTGTCCAATCACAAAATTTTAAGCTGTGGGAATGGTGGCTCAGCTGCAGACGCACAACATTTTTCTTCAGAGATGTTAAATCGATTCGAGTCTGAGCGGCCCAGTTTGCCTGCCATTGCGTTAACAACCGACCCATCGACGATTACGTCCATTGC
>CAYGED010000262.1:0-1443 GCA_964348555.1 uncultured Coxiellaceae bacterium | reverse complement strand
GCCTTAGGTCAACCCGGGGACACGCTGCTCGCGATTTCGACGAGCGGAAATTCACCGAATATTTTAGAAGCGGTTTCTGCGGCACATCTTCGCGATATGCGCATCGTAGCATTATCTGGCCGAAATGGCGGCGAATTAGCGTCCTTATTAAATCCGGATGACATTGAAATTCGCGTACCCTCCGAATCAACAGCACGAATTCAAGAAACACATTTACTGATTATTCATTGTCTTTGTGACATTATCGATCGACAACTTTTTAATACTGAAGGTGAGCCATGAAAAAATTACTCCTCTTACTCGTTTTACTCTGTCCTCTCGTTGGATGTGTTCCTGCGGTTCTGCTTGCCAGTACAACCGGAGCGGCGACGGTTGGTGGTGCGGTTATTTACGACAAACGCAGCGTGACCACGATGAATCAAGATCACAATGCTCGAGCCATCGCGCAATACCGTTTAGATCATGACCTGACCCTGAAATATCACTCACACATTTCAGTGTCGGTTTTCAATAATGCAGCCTTGCTCGTTGGTCAAGCTCAAACGCCAGAAATTCGCGACCGCGCTTACCAAATTGTCTCGAAAGTGGAAAATGTGAAGCGCGTTTACAACCAAATCACGGTGGGGCCTGCCTCTTCCTCATTGCAACGTGCCAACGACGCTTGGGTGACCACGAAAGTTCGTGCGAGAATGCTCGGCACCTCTCAGTTGCATTCAACCAACTTGAAAGTCGTGACAGAAAATGGTGTCGTGTATCTCATGGGTGTTGTGACTCGATATCAAGCTGATCTAGCCACCGACGCCGCCCGACGAATTTCGGGCGTCACTAAAGTGGTGAAGATTTTCGAGTACGAACAGTGAGATGAAGTTCGTTGATGGTTGAGATTCGTCAGGGATTGCGTGCAAAGCGCGACAATCCACCCAACAAGGTTACAATCCCCACGGGGGTAAATTACGCGGGCCACTAGGCGAGTTAAACATGACTCGCACGGGTGTCATGCCAACGGTAATCGTTGCAGTTACCGTGTTTGTGCTCGTATTAATCACACTCACCGTCCCCGCGTTTTGATTCGGTACGTACACTTTGTCACCCGCCGGCGATGCAGCCGCCGCCACCGGTTGATCTCCCACGTTAACCGTGGATGAAACCGCACTTGTCCCAACATTAAAAACCGTAACCGTATCGGCACCAAAGTTGGTTAAATACCCCTGAGTACCATCGGGAGTAAAAACAACATAGGCTCCAGAAAAAATATTTCCAGAAGGGGCGGCCACATTGGGAATAATGGAAAAAACCGGCAATCTTTCCGCCGCGCTGTTGCTCGTAAAAAGCAAACTCAACACTAAAACCAATGGCACTACCGTTAAGCACTAAAGAAACCACCTGATTCCGTCATCCTTGTATAGGTTCATCAACTCGGTTCCAAAATGGTTGTGTGCAGTG
>CAYGED010000261.1:0-2217 GCA_964348555.1 uncultured Coxiellaceae bacterium | reverse complement strand
ACGATAAATTATCGAAAAGTTTGACCTTTGGGGAATCTTCTTGTAAATCTGTTGCCGCGGTTAACTGATTAAACGGCGGCATAGATTGACAATTGTTAAGAGTCTTTTTTTAAAAAATGTTTAAAAATATTACATTCCTAATCTTATGCAAGCCAATGAGTTGCCGTCTTGCCGGTGTTGATTTTAAAAGTGTGACGCCCGTCACAGACGAATTTGGCTTGATTAATTATAATCTATTTGTTAAAGAGTGAAGTTTAACATTATTAGGTATTCTAAGGAGGAGTGGAAAATGAGACAAAAGCTTGTAATGAGTTTGGTGTTATTGGTTGTTTTAAGTTTTTTTGTAAGTCAAAGATCATTTGCTGCGATTACCGGTTCGGAACATGATTTTTCGGGCGATTCATGGAATCCGACAGGTGAAATCTGTATTGTATGCCACACACCCCATAACGCATCAAGTACTATCGCCCCTTTATGGTACCATACGTTGACGACAGCCACCTTTACGGCTTATTCCAGCCCGAGTTTAAACGCAAGCGTCGGCCAGCCGAACGCTTCTTCAAAGGCCTGCTTAAGCTGCCATGACGGGACGGTTGGGCTCGATGCTTTTGGCGGAAGACCAGGGACATCGAATATGACTGGCGATCATAATCTTGGTACGGATCTTTCCAATGACCACCCTATTTCTTTTACCTACGACGCGGCATTAGCAACGGCGGACGGCGGTTTAAATAATCCGACGGTAAAAACCGTGGCTGCGCTAGGCGGGAAAACTGTTGACAATGGCCTGCTGATTGGCCATCAGCTTGAATGCGGCTCATGCCATGACGTGCACAACAATAAAGGCGATGCGCCAACCTCAAGTCATCTTTTAATTGTTAGCAATGCCAACAGCGCTTTGTGTTTAACGTGTCACAATAAATAACGCAAGTTAAAAGCAGCAAAAATATATTTGTAAAATCGATGAGTCCAAAAAGCGGTGAAAATTATAAAGCCAAAACATTTATTAGGTTTAGTGTTTTTTGCGGCAATTCTGGCTGGGATTTTTGTTCCCTCAGAATCTTTCGCAAGTATTGTCGGCTCACCGCATGATTTCTCTTATTCCGACTATTCCCATGCACAAGGGGAGATTTGTAAAACTTGTCATATTCCGCATAATGCCAAATCAACCCAAGTGCCATTATGGCGGGGATCGCTGACCTCAAACGGGACATACATTCCGTATAGCTCTAGTACTTTAGATGCTTCAGTTGACCAGCCGATGGCTCCCACAAAAGCGTGTTTGTCGTGTCATGACAGCACCATCGGCAGGGGGCCGTTAACCGGCTCTTGCCTTGATTGTCATTCGTTTCACGGCAGTACGCTTAATTTATCGCTACATCACCCCGTATCCTTTACTTATGATACAGCCTTGATGCAGGCGGATGGGGAATTACATGATCCTAGCGCAACAGCGGTTTCCCAGCTTGGAGGCAAAACAATCCAGCAGGGCATGCTTTTTGAAGGCCGCATGGAATGCCCTTCGTGCCATGATGTCCATGCCACGAAAGGCGATTCGGCAACAGCCCCTAAATTGTTATTAGTAGCCAATAACCATAGCCGGTTATGTCTTACGTGCCATAATAAGTAGAGTGGATATTTGATATTGTATTGATAGGCTTGTTTAATGAGTCTGAAATATTGTGAAAAACTTGGGAAAAAAATTAATTCTTCAATCAAAAAGTTTAATATTTCCAATCGTAATTCTGTTTACTCTATGTATTCCGGCGATTTCATTTGCCGGGATTGCTGCTTCGGCCCATGATTTTTCCTTTTCTGCAACTGCGCATACGGATGGTGAAATCTGCAAAGTTTGTCATGTCCCGCACAATGCGCAATCGACGCAAGTTCCGCTTTGGCGGGGGCCGCTTACCTCTCACGGCACATATGATCTCTACAGCTCAACAACATTGAATGCCTCGGTTGGTCAGCCATCGCCAAAAACAAGGGCTTGTTTGTCGTGTCACGATGGTACAATCGGTAAGCATGTTCAATTGTTTCTTGGTACTTGTCTTGACTGTCATTCCTTTAGCGGCTATGCGCTTGATTTATCGCCGCATCACCCCGTATCCTTTACTTATGATGCGGCCTTGACGCAGGCGGATGGGGAATTACATGATCCCAGCGCAACAGCGGTTTCCCAGCTTGGAGGCAAAACAATCCAGCAGGGCATGCTTT
>CAYGED010000260.1:0-2220 GCA_964348555.1 uncultured Coxiellaceae bacterium | reverse complement strand
CAATAATAAGTATCCTAATACCATTATTAGAGAAAAAGCAAAGCGGCTAACAACAAGCCGTTTTTTTATTCAAAAAAGATAAAGAAAAACCGCCCTGCAGAGGAAACAGAGCGGTCATAGGCTCACTTGCGACCATATTCTGGCGCTACTTGCGTCAACAGACACAGAGAGTCCAGCGGCCGCATGAAGGTGTACGGATCCTGCCTCCGATAGAATTTCTTCACCTTCGGCACCTCCCGCCCCACCACGACTTGGTCCCAAGCAACCGGATAGGATGCATACGGGTATGCATCCGGTAGGTTGGAGACAACCAGACAAGACAAAGTCTCATCCAGTTCATGCGCAAGAAGCGCACGATGGAGACCATCGATCAGAAGCGGCAGGCGGAGTACCTGCTGTTCTGGTGGCAATCGATCGCCTTCGTTTGCAACAAGCGATAACCGTTCCTCTGAAATTTCAACATACGGCGGCACCATAGCCACCGTATCCCCTTCATCTACTCGAAGATGTAAAATCTCCGAGAGTTTCAGGATGTCGATCCCCTGCGTGAGCAACTGCTCACGCAACTCTCTCTGCATCTGGAGATTCTTCTCCAGTGCATAGAGAGCAACTGGATTGAGTTCTTCTGGATGGAACTCGGCCAGTCGAACGCGTGCATTCTGGTAGAAGAAGATTTCAGCATCGCCACCATTCTCCAGCTTGGCCAGCCGAAGAGCAGCAATTCCTTCTTCTATCGGAATTCTCTTTTCGACCAAAATATTCATGATGCTCACCTCTTTGGTTGAGCACCAAGCAGTCCAACAGTTCTAGACCGCGGACACTTCTTTGAGCTTTGTTTTATTTTTGAGCCAATCCTCAAGACAACTCTGTCTCGGGATACTTGCTCAATTTTCAAAGATAACTCAACTATATATTATCTCAAACAAAAATCAATGAATCTTTGTCGAAAATTAAAAAAACGGCTTGGCCGTTTCAACGAGTTCTAATATTCCAATACTCACAACGTCTTAGAGCTCTGCTGTTGGTACGTTCTTTAGCGCTAATTTAAAACTAATTTGTAAAAAATGAGATTTAGCCTATTATCTAGAAATGCAGCGGGGACTAAAATTCTTAAATGCAATCAATATTCTTGCGGTGGCAAAAATTGGCGCATTGCAAAAAATACACGATCAATTCGCGGGAGACTGGGAAAAGGCCTGGCATTCCGATCTCTCCAAATTTCTCCCCAAAGACGTACCGAACAAATCATCGGTTGATCCTGATGGGGAATGGAAAAAATTAGAAAAAGAAGATATCTACATCATTACCATCAACGACAGCGAGTATCCGGAAAAATTAAAACATATTGCCGACCCGCCATTTATGCTTTACGTCCGAGGCGTCCTAAAATCAGCCGAAGAAAAATGCTTGGGTATTGTGGGAACTCGAGGAATCACCGATTATGGCAAGCGAGCTACACCCCACATTGTTACTGACATAGTTAGAGCCGGTTTTACAGTTGTCAGCGGTTTGGCTAGAGGTGTGGATACTCTTGCCCACAAAACCGCACTGGAAAACGATGGCTCTACCATAGCTGTTCTGGGTTGTGGTATTGATGACAAGACCATCTTCCCTCAACAAAATCTTTTTCTCGCACAAAAAATCATCGAACATGGCGGAGCGATAGTATCGGAATATCCTCATGGGGTTCACGGTACTAAATTTAGTTTTCCCCAACGCAATAGAATCATTAGCGGCATGTCTTTGGGTACATTGGTTATTGAAGCTGACGAGAAGAGCGGCTCATTGATTACCGCTCATTGTGCACTTGATCAAAACCGCGATGTGTTTGCTGTTCCCGGACCAATATTTGCTAAAATGTCGAAAGGGACGAATAATATATTGAAGGCTGGCGCAAAGATCGTGCTTTCTGCACAAGATATATTAGAGGAATACGGAATATCAATGAAAGAAAAGGGGGGCGAAAATAAAATAAAACCAGCCAACGAGCTGGAAGAAAAAATCCTTGCAGTATTGACAGATGATCCAATGACTGCTAATGATATAATCCGTTTGACTGATATCGATGCGGCTAAAATTAACGCTACTTTGATAATTATGAGTCTTAATAGAAAAATAAAAGATATGGGTAACGGAAAGTTTGTATCTGTGTTATAGAAATTAAAAAGGCCGGAGGTGCGCGCATACCCCCGGCCGCCGTGGTGGTCCCTGTTTATGTAT
>CAYGED010000259.1:0-2226 GCA_964348555.1 uncultured Coxiellaceae bacterium | reverse complement strand
GTACATGGAGCTCCCGATCCGTTATCTCGGCGGAGAAGCATGCCCCGGCGTAAAAGAAAATGGTGGCGTGGTTTCTCATTTAATGACAGAAATCAAAATTAAATGTTTGCCGGCTGACTTACCCGAATACCTCGAAGTCGACATCTCCAAGATGAAACTCGACGAAACGTTGCATTTATCTGACCTTCCGCTGCCCACGGGTGTTGAGCTAACAGTGAATATACGTGACGAAGCGCACAACCTGCCCATCGTGAATGTACACATCCCGAAGGTCAGTAAAGAAGATCTCGCCGCTGAAGCCGCCGAAGCTGCCCTTTCGGCCTCAGCTGCCGCTGAAGCCGGCGTCGAAACGGCGGCGGAACCCAAAGCAGCCGGTGAGAAGCCGGAAGCCGAAACGGCTCCTAAAGGCGAGAGCGCTGAAAAAGAGAAAAAGGAATAACCCACGTTGGCTGACGGGATCAAACTCATCGTTGGCCTTGGTAATCCAGGCGCAGAATATGCGAATACCCGGCATAACGTGGGCGCTTGGTTCGTCCAACGATTCGCAGAAACCGCACAACTTTCTCTACGACTCGACACAAAGCTCTCTGGTTCACTGGCAAAAGTAACCATGAATGATCAGTCGTTTTATTTATTTATCCCATCAACCTTCATGAATGACAGCGGACAAGCGGTCGCCGCCGCGTCGAGATTTTACAAGATTCAACCCAATGAAATTTTAGTCGCGCACGACGAACTGGATTTTCCACCAGGGAAAGTACGCATCAAAGAAAATGGGGGTCACGGTGGGCACAATGGCCTACGCGATATTATTCAGTATTTAAGTACACAAGATTTTTATCGCTTGCGAATCGGGATTGGACACCCAGGACACAAAGACCATGTAACACCTTTCGTTTTAAGTCGACCCACGCCTTCGGAGCGCGAAAAACTGATGATATCCATTGAGGAAGCTTTATCGATTATTCCTGATTTAATTGCCGGTAAATTTCAAGAGGCCATGAAACAACTGCACGGAAAAACAGATGGGATTTAAATGTGGCATCGTTGGGCTACCGAATGTTGGTAAATCCACTCTTTTTAATGCGTTAACAAAAGCGGGTGTCGCTGCATCGAATTATCCCTTTTGCACCATTGAACCCAATGTTGGGATGGTGCCCGTTCCTGATGTTCGCCTTGAAAAAATTGCTTCGATCGCCAAACCGCAACAAATTTTACCGACCACGGTTAAGTTTGTGGATATCGCCGGTTTGGTCGCGGGTGCTTCAAAAGGGGAAGGTCTCGGTAATCAATTCCTGGCGACTATTCGTGAAACGCAAGCCATCGCACACGTCGTGAGATGCTTTGAAAATACCGACGTCACGCACGTGTCGAATAAAATTGACCCGGTCACCGACATTGAAGTCATTAACATGGAATTGGCGTTAGCTGATTTAGCTTCACTTGAAAAAGCGCTTTTGAAACTCGCGAAAGAAGCAAAAGCAGGAAATAAACAAGCCCGCGAAACCCAAGCGCTCCTAGAAAAACTAAAAAGCCGTCTCGATGCCGGCGAAATGTTACGAACCGTAGACTTAAACGAAGAAGAATTATTCTTACTTCAGCCCTATCAATTTTTAACACTCAAACCGACGGTTTATATCGCCAACGTGGATGAAAATGGCTTCGAAAATAATCCTTTTTTAAATCAAATTAACGCGTACGCAAAAAAAGAAAATGCTAGAGTCGTGCCCATTTGCGCCGCCATTGAAGTTGAAATTGCCGAGCTACCACCCTCAGACCAAGCGGAATTTTTAGCGAGCATTGGACAAACCGAACCCGGGTTGAATCGCGTCATTCGAGCCGGTTATGACTTGCTGGGCTTAATCACCTTTTTCACGGCGGGGCCTAAAGAAGTTCGAGCCTGGACGTGTCCAAAGGGATCCATGGCGCCTCAAGCAGCAGGCGTCATCCACACCGACTTCGAGAAAGGATTCATTCGAGCTGAGGTCATCGGCTATGACGACTTCGTTCGCTGCGGTGGTGAACAAGGTGCTAAAGAAGCCGGTAAATGGCGATTGGAAGGCAAGGATTATCGGGTCAATGACGGTGACTTGATGCTCTTCCGCTTTAATAACTAACCTGGGTTTTGGATAAGCGTATAATCCCAAAAACGCTTATCCAAAACCCAGGTTAACTAAGCTTGACAGGTCAGAAGGGAATCGCGAAAATCCCAAGCCACGGCTATGT
>CAYGED010000258.1:0-2227 GCA_964348555.1 uncultured Coxiellaceae bacterium | reverse complement strand
AAAAATGGTTATATCTGAACGGTTACGTCAGCGATGGATCGCCGTTCAATTCTCACGGAAGCAACAGCTGTCTTTTTTAGAAGATTTAAATTCGCTGGTTCGCGACGGTGTATCCGTCTCACAAGCGATTGACACCATTCGCGAAATTTCAACCGGCATCACCAAACAAATTGCGACGCATATCTCAACCTATTTAGCTCAAGGACAACTGCTCGCCGATGGAATGAGAAATTATTTTTATCAGCCCATCGTAGAGATTATTCGTGCGGGCGAAAATAGTGGAACACTTCCATCCACACTGGAATCCGCGATACAATCGCTATCCCGACAAAGCCGAGCGATTTTCTCTTTTATCAACTCAATCGCTTACCCTTGCGCCGTGATCGTGCTCGCATTAGCCGTCACGGTGTTTATTAAAAATTCCGTTTTAGAAAATTTTATTAAAATAAAGCCCATCGAACAATGGCCCAGCGTCGGCCGATTTCTCTACGATATTGCACTCTTCGCACAACACGGGTGGTTGTTCGCGATTTTATTCTTGTTTCTGATTATTTATTTAATCCAAATGCTGTTGCGTAATTTCACTCGTAAATCGAGACACTTTCTCGATAACCTACCCTTGCTCTCACTTTACCGAGACACTGTCGCCGCTCGCTTCATGGAAACGCTGGGCTTGCTGCTTTCCAATGGGATTACCATTAAACAAGCGCTATCCATTTTACAAACCAACACCACACCTTATTTGTCTTGGCATTTAATGATGATGGAGTTTCGGTTAAGCGGTGGGCTCGACAACATTGCGGATGTTCTTAACACGCAATTGATTCGCAAATCGGATCTCATCCGCTTACGCGTGGTCGTGAAAGGAAAAGGATTTCAGTATGCCCTCGTCAGTTTGGGCCGCCAAGCCGCTCAACGTGCCAACCGACTCATCGCCATCACCGGTAAAATTATGGGTATTATGCTTCTGATGATTGGCGCTTTTCTAGCGGCCACGCTTATTCTGGGTATTTATACTGTCGGAAGCTCGATCGCCCAGTAAACGACCGCCGATGAAGCTGGATTCTAATAAAAATCGCCTTTTTTAAGGTAAGATTAACTATTCCGTGTGGAAATATCTTTCAGCTTGCTTTAGGATTAGCCTCCGGAGTACTTGGATTTATTTAAGAGGAACACGATCATGAAACAACGCATCACGCAACTCGGCATTAGCTTGCTCGAGGTTTTACTCTCCCTTTCAATCATCGCAATTATTCTTGTCATGGCCACCCGATATTTTTTTGTGGCGACAAACAACAATAAAATCAACACTGCTATCGGCCAAGTGGGTGGCATCGTGGCTGCAGCACACAACTGGAAAGGTATTCGCGCCTCGTTCACCGGTATTAGCGTGCAAGAGTTATACAATTCGGGCCAATTAGAGAACTTCCCTGGGATCGATAATTCCTCGACGACCTCGATTTCCGTTAACGACTTGTGGGGAGACCCATACGCCATAACGGCGACGACTGGAAATAAAGTCACTATTTCCATCACGTTACCAACAACTGGAAACTGTGAGGCATTAAGCAACGCCTACACGGGAGCAACGTGCAGTGGCGCAACGTTTAATTACACGTTCTCTTAAAGGATTTACTTTACTTGAATTTTTATTTGTTATCACGGTGATCGCAGTCATGGCCTACACCTCAATCAACCGCTACCAACACTATCGAGAAGAAATTGAAATGAATGCCGTGAAAAGCGATATCAACATCATCTCTCAAGCAGTAGACATTTACTTTCATGTGCTGTCTTGTGACAGCCAAGGCGTGTTCCGAGGCGAATTGAATCCGAGTATTTCCGATCTCGGACTGCCCGATTCGTACCAATCACGTAACTCACTCATCACCCAATACGCCGCCAGTATCATGAATAACGGCGAACAAACAGCCGATCACAAACCGATTTATTCTTTGCAAGTCAACGCGACGCTGAACAGTGCTTTATCCACTCAACAGCTCGCGTGGTACAGGCAAGCCTTAAATGCCGGCGAAATGGATGCGATAACGCACCGTTTAAGCTGGACGATGTTGCCAGGGAGCAGCGCGACTGGTCTTGAAAAATCCCAAGGGATTTTGGACGGAGCGAGAAACGTTTTTCGAGAAATCGAAAACGCAAAAACAAAAACAGCTGAAAATAACTGCGCCCAATAAAATTGGGCTGCTGACATTATGTCAGTAAACCC
>CAYGED010000257.1:0-2230 GCA_964348555.1 uncultured Coxiellaceae bacterium | reverse complement strand
AAGATCCGAAAAATTTCAGACGTAATTATTTGCGTCCTCTATTAAACGAGAAATTATTAACTTTGACAATACCTGAAAAGCCACAGAGTCAATTGCAGCGATATGTGATTACTAATGTAGGTAGTCTTTGGTTGGTACAAAATGTAATAACGTAAAAAACTAGCAATATTTTTAAGGATTTAGTAAAGCACCATAACTAGGACGACCCTCATTTCCTTCATCTGCCAGCAACGCAGCCTCGACGTCATCATTTTTATGGTCAACCCCATTTTCATTTCTTCCTTCTTGAACTACAAGGTTCGAAAGAGAAAGTTGATCTAGTGCTACGTCATTAACTTCCGCAACGTCGAGATGATTGTTGGTCACAAATTTTTGTATTTCCTGTGCCAACGCATCATCACGTTTAATCTTGTGGTCTCCAGTAATCAATGCTCTTGTCTCTGGATGCGTTCCCTTTTCCAAAACCCATTTCTCTAACATTGATTCTTCATATCGTGTCTGACAAGGACTATCAATCACATAGGCAGGATGTAACATAATCATTTGGCTGATAGGGCAGATATATTGCAGAGGAACCTCAATACCTTCTGATTTTTCATCCCTCTGGGCAGCTATTTGGTTATAGTGTTGCTGTTCCAGTTCATTTGGTGTTATGCGAAAGAGTCGAGGGCTTAACCACTGCGCTAGTAATCCAACCAGGCATATTCCCAAGCTAATTGCTGCGCCTATTCCTAGCATCTTGAATGCATATGTATCATCACCGTCTGCAGTTACCACTCCATATGCTAGTAAGCTGAGCATAGGAACCGCAGAGACTGTAAACAGTGTTTTTACTCTACGTTGTTTAGTAGCACAACAAAGATTGAAAAAAGATGGCATAACAAAAGACCTCAAAAAATAATTAATTTTTAGAAATTATTAATTTATCGATAATAAAAATTCCAATGCGTGAAGCATATCAACAGTAGATTAAGGAAATATTAAATACTAAGAATATGCACAATTTTTATCGATGGGTAACGTATAAGTATTAAATAAGTATTAAAGCTCGACTCTCTTGCCTCGATTTACCCATGCTTTTTTCAGTAAGTAGCCCGTATGAAGCGAAGCGGAATACGGGATTTGTAGATTCACCGTAAAAAAATAATTCCCTCCACAAACATAATTCCTTCGATAATCAACCACTGCCACCACCCTTTTAATTTCTTAATTTCCCGTATTTCGCTTCGCTTCATACGGGCTACTTGCTGAATTTGCTGGGCTTCGTGGCTCAGCCCAGCCTACTTGATCGTGAGCAGTGAATCGCAAAAAATCAATGCATCGTGGCGAGACCAGTAGAAATGTCAGCAGCCCCTGGTTTATACTAGTGTTCCAACACCCTAAATCAAGGAGAATAAATTTATGGAAAAGGGATGTCATGGCTTTCGAAGCTTCATTACACTAGTGGCTCGAGTGTGTATTTCAGCGATATTTATTATCGCTGGGGTTACAAAAATTGTTCAATACCATGCCATGGCTGGCATGTTGGCGAATATGGGTATGCCTTCGGCGAATTGGCTGCTCATTTTAGCAATAGTCTTTGAGCTCGGTGGTGGACTATTGGTCTTTTTTGGATGGTTTGCTCGTTTTGGGGCCTTCCTTCTGTTTGTTTTCGTCATCGTTGCAACCTTCTTATTCCACTCATTTTGGAATTTTCAAGGAGCTGATGCAGCCAATCAAACCTACCACTTTTTGAAGAATCTATCGATTCTCGGTGGTTTGTTATACGTGATGGCTTGTGGCGCTGACTGCTTTAGCTTAGATGGTATTCGCCATCGCGCTAAGCACCAAATGCCAAAAGAATAAGTAAAACGTCCAATCGCCCGGCCTCTCTGCTGGGCGATTTTTTTTGCAGAATAAGGTATTCTAGCCCGGGTAAACCCGGCTGGACCTTCAATGAACTCCAGCTTACACGAGATGAATTCAGCCCAATGAGTAAACTCCAACGCAAATTGACCCATTATGCTAAGCGAGCGATGCAAGACTTTAATATGATTGAGGAGGGTGATCGGGTGATGGTCTGCCTTTCAGGTGGTAAGGACTCTTATACTTTACTGAACGTTCTGCATGCGATTCGAATTGAAACCCGTTACCAATTCGACATCTTTGCTTTTACGTTGGATAAAACCCAACCCGGTTGGATTGACAGCGGTTTTCGGCAGTGGTTAACCGACCGAAAGATTCCCTTTGA
>CAYGED010000256.1:0-2266 GCA_964348555.1 uncultured Coxiellaceae bacterium | reverse complement strand
AATTAGTTGTGATTCTTTAACAACCGATCCCACGTGAATTTTTTCGGTTTTTTTTGATCCGCTGTCATCGTCTCCCCCATTACCATTGGGAACAGGAAACAAAGCAACCCCTTCGCCGGGGGCGGTAACCATGACGTTACTAAAATGCCGTTGCAGTAGTTTGTTTACGGCGGTGGTGTCAACAATCGATAATTGCTCAATTTGCATGGGATCAACCCCTGCTTTCTTGAGCACTTTTTCAAGATCAAATTTAGATTGATAATAATTTAAAACGTTTGTTTCATATTGGCTCTTGCTGGATGTGTATTCGTCAGTTGAAATAACCCCTGCTTTATGTAGAGCTTCGGTGCCTACAAATGATCTTGTGTTATTTTCGTAGGTATCTTTTGCTTGTAAGTATTTCGTCACTGCTTGTCGGTAGTCGTCCGCTAACTTTGCGGAATCAAGACTCGCGATGTTTTGATCATTTTTGACAAAATCACCGTAGTTGAAAAATAATTTAGTAATGGTTCCATCGACCGGGCTGAGTACTGGAATAGTGCTAATCGGTGCAATAGTTCCTTTGTAAAAAAGCCGTGTTGTGCTGCTTTGCAATTTTGCGGTAACAATGATTGGCTGATTAGCAGCCTGTTCCGTTTTTTTTGAGTCTTTGCAGCCAGTGCTTAACGTCAGTGTGGCTAGCAGCGTGCAAAGAACGATCGCTCGCATTATTGTTTGTTTTTTCATCGTTAATACCTCAGCTTGATTCCCCATTTTTCAAGGGCAGTACCCAGTGTTTGATCTAGGTCAGTGATTGAATTAAGTAATTGTATTTTATTTCCAATTAAACTGGTTTGTTGCTGCAGTAACTGATCTTGCAGTTGAGTCACTTCAAAAACGGTTGCTTTTCCGTATTTCAATTTCAGCTCAGCGTTCGATACCGTTTTTTCCTGTAAACTCACCGCAGAAATGGCAACCTGGATTTGTTGAACTTGATTGTGGATTTGGACGACTTGATTGGTCACGTTGCTGATGAGCTGTTCTTTTTGTTGTTCGAGTGCTAATTTTGCTTGTTCTAAAGCGATGCGCGAGCTAATAATTTGTTGTTTGGCTTGCATGTCGTTGAGGGGAATATTGAATGTAAAACCTATACTGGGTCCCGTGCCGCCAGTGGAAACAGCGCCGGGGGTACCCGTTGGTGAAGTGGAGGCAGGAATGGTAGCAGTTCCTGTGCTTTGGCCCACGCTGGTGCTGGCCGTGACATCGATCTGCCAGCGCGCTTGATTTTTTGCTGCTAACACGGCTCGTTTCGCCGCGCGTAATCGGATAATCGTGGATTGGTAATCGATGTTATTCAGCAAAGCTAATCGAATGCATTCTTTTAGGGTTGGAATAGGGTACTCAGTGAATCGAATTTGTTTATCAATTTCTAATTTTGAAGTAGAGGATAAACCAAGCGCTTGTAAGAAACGCTGGTAATCCATGTCCAAAGCACTATTTTGTTGCATCATCGATAAGCGCGTGGTTTGGAGATTGGCTTGTTGTTGCAATAAATCATTGGGCGCAACTTTTCCGGCATTCACTTGAAGTTCAGTTTGTTTGGCGGTTTCCTCCGCACTTTTAACGGTTCGGCTTTGAATATCAAGGCTATTGTAATCCTGTACGAGAGCGCGGTAACTGGTAATGACATTAACCACTGCCGTAATGATGCTATTTTTGAAGCTTAACTTCGCGATGATTTCATTATCATTGGCGTTAGCGAAATCGAAGGTGTTGAAATCCCACCCGGCTCCCTTGAGCAAAGGCTGAGTAATCGTCAGTGTGGTGTTGCCAGGAGCGCCCGTAAAGGCACTTCCATAGGTGGCGGATACTTTTGTGCCGATGGGAGTTGTGATGCTCATGCTTGGGCCGATGGCGTAGCTTGGGAATGTTCGATTGGCATAATTGGCCGAACCACCGATGGTAAACTGTGGCACAAAGGCGTTGTGCGCAACTTCCAGCGAAAATTTGTCGACCACGCGTTGCAGTTCGCTGCTTTCAACACTGGGGTTATTGCGTAAGGCTAACAGTATGGCTTCTTGCAAGGTGATTGGTTTGGGTTTTAGTAGGCTGATTCCGGGAACGGGTAATAAGGAAGGCATCGAGTTGGCTTCCACGAAGGCCCCATTGTCGACGGACACAGCGCCTGGAGCGGGAAGCTCGGTAGCTAACGTTTGCGGGCAAGCGATTGCAAACGATAATCCGACAGCAAGGCATCGTGCCAAAAAATTCATCTTGGACCCTTCCT
>CAYGED010000255.1:0-2286 GCA_964348555.1 uncultured Coxiellaceae bacterium | reverse complement strand
AGTTACATCCGCTCGGGCATCTCTATAGTCAGCACACCCAACGCATTTTTTAAGACTATAGCGGTTGCCTGAGTTAATGCCAAACGCACCGCCCGTTGTTTTTCTTCATTTAAAATAGTGTGTTCGTGATAGAAAAAATTAAAGATTTGCGCAACTTCATAAGCGTAGGTGCAGAGCAAATGTGGGGCAAGCTCATTAGCTGCACGTTGCAAAACTTCGGGATATAAACTGAGAATTCGAGCGAGTGCGCGTTCTTCAGTGTTTAGATCACCAGCCATAATTTCTGCGTCTTTTGACCCGCTATTATTGTCACTATCGATTCCCGCCTTGCGCAATACCGACTGGCACCGTGCATACGTATACTGAATGTACGGCCCACTTTTGCCTTCAAACGAAACCGCCGAGTTCACGTCAAACTTAATTTCACTCTGCGCACCGTAGGATAAAATTGCATACTTCACCGCGCCAATTCCCACTTTCTCGGCAATTTGATCACGCTCTGCTTGAGAAATGTCTTTAGCCACATTGCTTTCTGCCATGGCTTGCTGCGCTTTTTCAACTGCCATCTCCAACACATCATCAGCGAACACAACGCGACCCTTGCGACTGCTCATTTTGCCTTCGGGCAGAATCACCATGCCATATCCATAATGTCGCCACTGTTCTTTTTTTCCGTATCCTAAAAATTCACAAATCGTAAACAATTGTTTAAAGTGTAATTCTTGATCGGCACCAACCACCCAAATTCCACGATCCATTCCATACGTCTGCGTTCGTTTGCGGGTTAGTTCAATGTCAAACGTCATATAAATAGCCGTACCATCACCGCGAACCAAAATTTTATTTGGCAAACCAAACGGTTCTAAAATTGCCTGAATCGCGCCATTGTCTAAATGCTTAAAATGCTGACTTATCTTCCCTTTTTCTCGTCCGTCTAACTCACCATTCGCTGCTGCAACAATAATATTTTTTCCATCGGCATACAGCTGACTTTCGTACTCTTGCAAACTCGATCCCATTCCCAATCGCTGCAGTGTTCGTCCACTGCCTTCATAAAACCAATCATTCATGTATTGCCACAATTTGCGCACCTGCTCATCGCCACTCTCCCAAGCAAGCAACATCTCTGCCATCGTTTCTTTAACTGATTCATGAGTTTCGTACGCATTGTCACCAATAATGTAAAAAACACCAACCCAATGATCTGACTTTATCTTGAATTGTTCTGGTTGGATCCAAATACTAGGTTGTTGTACCCATTCAGCTAAAGTAGCTTTCCAATCAATTGGCTGCATACTCACCGTAGTTGGAGCGCTAGCTTGTTCCTTAGTAATTTCTCTGCCCGCAGCCAAATATCCCCACATGCCTTTAATATTGGCAATGCCACGATCATTATTTATATTGGTCGAAACGACATGCTCACCACCAGCCGTTAGTAACCCAACGAGCGACAGACCAGTGATGCTGTTTCGTAAGTGCCCTACGTGCAATGGTTTGTTCGTGTTTGGACCGGGGTATTCTATATAGATAGTTTCTGCCTTTTCTTTGGGTCTAACTCCATACTTTTCACCCTGTTCAAGTATGTATTCAAGTTCGCTTAAAAAATACGATTGATCAAGATAAAAATTGATGAATCCTGGACCTGCAATTTCGATTTTAGAGATAGTTGCAGGAAGTCTTTTTTGCAGCTGATCCACTAGCAATTGTGCCAATTCGCGAGGGTTCGAAAATGTAACTACGCCCTTTGGATCACCCGTTTTTTTTACATCGGCAAATAAAATCATCGCAACATTACTTGAATAATCACCAAACTGAACATTAGTTGTTGGCTCAACGCCAAAATTCACCTTCGGCATTTCAATTGCCTTCAGTGCCTCGTCAATCAAAGTTTTAATATGAGTTGTTGTGTGCATACGTGTCGAGGATATTGTACCTCAGATTGTCTGGAGAAACTGCTATACTTTTTTCATGTGGTCTGCCCGATTAAAACGCGCTCAATACAAATATTTGATTGCATTTAGCGTCATTGGTCGATTAATTCTCGGGCCGAGTATCTTTATCTCATTACCGCTTTCTGCGATTGGTAACTTCATTCTCGATTGGGCCGATGGCGAGTGGTACAAAATGTACGGCATTTCGCACAAAAAGTATGCCCTGATCGATAAAATTCTAGATTATTATTGGTATCTTTTTATTTTGGTATTCATTCTTATCAATCCGCCACCGCAATTCCTCATATTCATTTTTCTTTTTGTTTTTCGTTCAGTCGGTCAATTATTGTTTGCG